>NZ_CAXSWZ010000011.1:0-103056 GCF_964241245.1 Allofournierella massiliensis | reverse complement strand
GGGCTTTTCTCATACCATTTCGTCATTCCTCCTTTTCCCCACAAAACTTTGCAAGGCAAACTTTTGCGGGGGCCCCGCTGCCGGGGGAAAACGAACGCCCCGGCAGGATGAACTGCATTTTATTCAAAGAGTTCAGCTATTTTGCTGGGCTTTTTTTGTTTATCCGGCCAAGCAGAGCAGAACGAATAAAACCCGGTCTCTGACCGGGCTTTTCTTTTGAAGATGAAGGGTTGTTTTCCACGAGTATGGAGGCTTCTTGTTGAAAAGAAAGGGAACGCATTTTCGATCTCACCGGCTGGATTTTCCACAAGGGAAGAACTTTTCTGTGGAAAAGAGTTGCAGGGAAAGATCGGCTTTAAAGCAGAAGTGGCAGATGCGCGGAATTTAAAAATATGTTATGATAAAGCAGTACACAACTGTGTGATAGGAGGAAGCAATATGTCGTTGTTGGAACAACTGAACAGCCTGCCCATGTTTGCGATTGTGGGTGTGGTTGTCCTGTTTATTCTGGGGCTCAGTGTAGTGTTTATGGTAAAAAGCTACCGTGCGGGGGTGGCTTTGGGAATGGATCGGGTCAAGATGCGCCGGGCCATTACTTCCAGCGTTACCTTTACGCTGCTGCCCAGTATTTCGATTCTTCTGGGTGTTATTGCGCTGAGTGGCAGCCTTGGCATTCCGCTGCCCTGGATGCGGCTCTCGGTGGTGGGTGCACTGCACTATGAGGGTAACGTTGCAGACATCGCTGCCCGCGCCGCAGGCATGAGCGGTGGTCTGGGGAGCCAGGAGTTGACAGCTCCGGTATTTGTGACCATCGGTCTTGTGATGACTGCAGGTATCCTCTCCGGCTGCCTGCTGTGCATCTTCTGCCTGAAACGGTATATGAAGCGGGTCAAAAAGGCTACTGCCAAAAAGGAGAAGGGCCAGAAGAGCTTTGGTGATTACATGTTCACCGCCATGTTTGTGGGTCTGGTAAGCGCTTATATTGGTTCCTATCTGGGCGAGGGCGTGCGCCTGAATAACTTCATGCCGCTGATTGTGGCGCTGGTAAGCGCCGCTGCCATGGCAGTGTTTGAGTATTTCGCCAAGGTGAAAAAGGTGACCTGGCTGGACAACTTCTCCATGGCGGGCAGTATGCTGGTTGGAATGGCCACAGCTGTGCTGTTGGGCGGCATTGTGTGAAGGAGGGAATGGGGCGATGAATGAAACCGAACGCAGCGCCTTTTATGAGCGCTATGAGAATGGTATCCATGTGATTGGTCGGGTCGGACTGAGTGTGGGTATCCTGCTGATGCTGGCGGCTCCTCTGGCCATGGGATGGGTTCTGGGAGCAGGCCCGGACTGGGCTGCCTTCGGCATGGGCTTTTTCCAGGTTGCCATCATCTACTGGACCAGTGGTGTGGTGGAATTTCTCGTCTATTCTCCGCTGCTGGGTTCCGGCGCCAGCTACCTGACCTTCATTACCGGCAACGTGCTGAACCTGAAGGTTCCCTGTGCGGTGAATGCCCGCGAAATCTGCGGCACCGAGGTGGGCACGCCGGAAAACGATGTGATCTCCACTTTGTCGGTGGCTGCAAGCAGTCTGGTAACCACGCTGGTGCTGGCCATCGGTGTGCTGTGCCTGGTACCGCTTACACCGGTGCTGGAGGCGCCGGCTCTGCAGCCGGCCTTCAACAATGTAATTCCGGCGTTGTTCGGTGCACTGGCCTTCAAGTATTTCTATCGCAATATGAACATTGCCATCATTCCGCTGGTGTTCATGTGCATTCTCTTTGTGGCGGCTCCGGGGCTGATTGGAAGTGTTTCCTTCCTGATTTTGCTGTCCGGCGCAATGGCCATTGGCATTGCATACTGGCTGTTTAAACATGGGAAATTAAACTGAATGGAAAAAGCCGAAGAGCATGCTTGACACATGCTCTTCGGCTTTTCCTGTATGAAACAGAATGGGGAGATGGTTTAGTAGTTCCGGCTGACAAACTCCACCTCCTCCTGCCCGGCCTGTGCGTTCAGCACCAGAGCCAGCAGGAAGAAATAGCCGGACAACAGATTTGCAAAATCCAGCAGCAAAGGCTCCACCGGATGCCCCTGATGAGCGTGGCGGTAGAGCAGACGCACCAGTTCCTTGCACTGTACCCGCAGGATATGAGCGGTACAGGCGGCCGGGCAACCCTGGGGCAGCACAAAGCGGGAGCAGCGCCCTTCGCTTTGCCCGCGCAGTCTCTCACAGGCGGCGGATAGCCAGCAAATTTCATCGGGGCTGACGGTGAAGCGGGTACGCAGCGTAGGATTGGCATGGTACACCAGTTCGCATACCTGTAACAGTTCGGCCTTCAGGGCTTCATCCGTTACCTGTGCCCGCAGCAGGCCGGTCTGGCTGGCGATTCCGTCAGTCAGCAGCTCAAAGTCACAGCGCAGATCCTCCGGTTCGTCGCTCAGAAAAGGGTAGGCCTCCCAGGGGCTGTGATACAGTTCCATTGCAGTTCACTCCCATCGCTGGAGCGCACGGCGCATATAGCCACGCACATCCAGGTCGTAAATCTGATCCAGCAGAGCGGGATTCAGATTGTCAGCGGCAGTCTGGCAGAGGGCCTGACCATCCTGCATGAGAAGCAACTGGTCGGCATAGTTCAGGGCCAGATTCACATCATGGAGTACACCCACCACACAGCGCTCGCCCTGGGAAACCCAGCGGCGGAGCTGTTCCATCAGTTCAATCTGATATTTCAGATCCAGATGATTGGTAGGTTCGTCCAGCAGGATGATTTTCGGGTCCTGGGCAAATACCCGGGCCAGAAAAACCCGCTGCAGCTGACCG
The DNA here is from genome assembly GCF_964241245.1 of Allofournierella massiliensis. NCBI lineage: Bacteria > Bacillati > Bacillota > Clostridia > Eubacteriales > Oscillospiraceae > Allofournierella > Allofournierella massiliensis. The sequence continues at coordinate 100,244 of NZ_CAXSWZ010000011.1, read as the reverse complement.
CCGGACAGGGCGGTGATGGGCTGATTCCGCATCTCCCAGAGGCCGGTCTGCTCCAGGCAGGCGCGCACCATCTCGCCGTCACCGGCAGAAGCGCCGCCCAAAAAGCCGGAAGAGCGGTGCGCATACCGTCCCATTTCTACAGTCTGATATACTGTATAAGAAAAATACAGATTGGATATCTGACTGAGAAAAGCAACCGTCTGCGCCACCTGGCGGCGGGGCGCAGTGCGCAGATCCAGCCCTGCTGCACGGATGCTTCCGGTACTGGGCAGCAGACCGGCCACCGCACGCAGCAGAGTGGTCTTGCCGCAGCCATTTGCGCCCAGAATGCAGAGAATCTGGCCGCGATGGGCCGAAAAGGAAAGATCCCGTACCACAGGCTTGCCCCCATAGCCACAGGTGATGTGTTCGGCGTGCAGCATCAGCGGGCCTCCTTTCGGCTGGAGAAAAAGATATACAGAAAAAAGGGTGCGCCGATCAGGGCCGTAATGGATCCGATGGGAATCTCGGAGGGAGAGGCCAGAGTCCGGGCGGCCAGATCGCACAGGGACAAAAAACCTCCGCCGAATATGGCACAGGCCGGGATCAGCATCCGGTGAGAGGGCCCGAAGATCCGCCGCACAATGTGGGGAGCAACCAGATCCACAAAGCCGATTACGCCCACAAAGGCAACAGCGGTGCCGGTGAGTAGTGCCACCAGCAGAACCAGAATCCACTTGACCCGTTTGCGCTCCAGCCCCATGGCGGAGGCCTGTTCTTCCCCGAAGCTGAGCAGATCCAGTTCCGAAGCCAACCGCCAGAAGGCCAGAATGCACACCAGCGCTGCCAGCGCCACCGGACCCAACTGTTTCCAGGTTTTCATGGAAAGGCTGCCCAGCTGCCACAGGGTGATGCGCTGGGTGTAGTCCGGGTTGGCGGTGGAGAGGGTGGTCATGATGGCATTGAGAAAAAGCGACAGCACCATGCCGATGAGAATGATGGTGTTGTTGGAAAGATTCCGGTCCAGCCGGGTGGAGATGGCCAGCGCGCCGCCCATGGTAGCCAGACCGCAGCACAGGCAGACCGCCGGCAGCAGAAAGGTTCCGGCAGCGCTGTCGGCCACGCCGGTGACGATGAGGACCGCCGCGCCCAGTCCTGCACCGGAGGAGACGCCGAGACCGTAGGAGGAAGCCAGCGGGTTTTGCAGAAGAGACTGCATCACCGCGCCGCTTACCGCCAGCGAAGCGCCCACACAGAAAGCCAGCAGCACCCGGGGCAGGCGGATGCTCCACACAAGCCCCGGGATCACCGGATTCATCTGGTCCGGCAGTGCGGCGCCCCACAGTTTGTTGGCGAGAACCTGCAGAATTTCAACAGGGGAGATGGGCACGCTGCCCACACCGATGCCCAGAATCACCGCAGCCAGCGCGGCCAGGCACAACAGGCCGAACCGCCCCGGGCGGGAAAAACGGCTCATTCGCCGAATACCTCCGGATAAACGGCCTTGCCCATCTCTTCCAGAGCGCTCACGATGTTCTCGTTGGGCAGAGAGGAGGACTGCTTGTCAATCTGGTATACGTCGCCGTTCTTTACGGCGGTCACAGCTTCCCAGCCTTCACGGCTTTTGATTTCGCCCACGGGATCTTCGATGTAGTCCACATTGGTGAGAATCACGTCCGGGTTGCCGCTCACGACTACTTCACTGTCCACACTGGTCCAGCCCTCGGCCTTGTCGGCCATCATGTTATTGGCGCCGATCAGGCTGATCATCTCGTCCATGTAGGTGCCGGAGCCGGTGCTGTAGGCAGAGGGAGCAGCGGAAATCTCAAAGTAAACGGTTTTGCGCTGATCCTCGGGGATGGAGGCGCCCAGTGCGGCAATCCGGTCGATCTCGGCCTTCAAGTTCTGGTTGATTTCGTCAGCGCGCTCGGTTTTTCCCATGACCTGGCCCAGGAAGGTCACGTCCTCGTAAATGTCCTCAATGGAGGAGCTGGTGGGGATGCAGACCACGGTGGCGCCCAGCTCCTGCAGAGGCTGGAAGGGATCCTCGCCGCCGGAGGAGCTGATGGAGGACACAAAGATCACATCCGGAACCAGGGTGGCCATCTGCTCGGCATCCGGGGTCATCATGTCAAAAACGGGCAGGCCCTGAGGGGCATTTTCCATCTTGGCACTGTTGGCGTCCAGAGCAATGATCTGATCGGTGCAGCCCAGATCCATCAGGGTTTGGGTGATGGAGGGAGCCATGGAGATCACAGTCTCCACATTGTCCGGCAGGGTAATGGCAGCGCCGCTGCGATCCTCGGTGGGCTTGGCCACCGCAGCGGTTTCGCTGGAAGCGCCTGTCGAAGCGGAAGATGCGGCGGTGGAAGAAACCGACGCGGATGTGCTGGCAGCCGGTGCGGAGCAGGCAGCCATGCTGAAAGCCAGAGCCGCGGCGACAAGTGCGGAAAGAATACGTTTCATAAATGTTCCTCCTGAAATGGTTTATGGGGGATGTATTTCCATGCGGCCGGATTGCCGCAAAGAACAAAGAAGCGCCGCCCCGGCAAGGCGGAGCGGCGCAGCTGCGGCAAAACAGGCACGACAGAAAAGACCCCGTGAGGCGCACTGCCCCCAGGCCAGACTGCCGCCCTGCCGCGTGTTTGGTCCGTCCACGAAGCGGGGTTCCGCGCCAGAAAGAAGTTTACTGGTGCGGATGCGAACGGCAGGCAGGTCTTCCGGCTCGTGGGCGTTAAAGCGCGCACCCGACCGGCCTTCCCATTCCCATTGGAACAGTGGCAGATGGCCGGGGCGCTGGCCCACACGGCGGCGGTCCCGCACGGGATTGATTACCCGTTTCCCTTTTCATTCAGACAGGCTGAACACCTGCCGTTCGGTTTTTATATAAGAAAGTCAGAAAAGCAAACAGATCAGGCCCGGCGGCTGGCAAACAAAAAGTCAGTCATCCAGATCCTCTTCGGTTTCCCGGGTGATGTACACCGGGCGGTGCTTGGTTTCCAGATAGGTTTTTGCCAGATACTGGCCCAGAACACCCATGCAGAACAGCTGCACGCCGCTGCACAGAAAGATGATACACACCATGCTGGGCCATCCGCTGGTGGGATCGCCGAACAGAAGGGTGCGCACGATGATCACAATGATCATGATAAAGGCCAGCAGGCAGAAGAACATGCCCATCAGGCTGGCAATGGCCAGCGGGGCGGTGGAAAAGCCGATGATGCCTTCCAGCGAATAAAGAAACAGCTTCCAGAAATTCCACTTGGTTTCGCCGGCCACCCGTTCCACGTTCACATACTCGAGCCATTTGGTCTTGAAGCCCACCCAGCCGAAGATGCCCTTGGAGAACCGGTTATATTCCGGCATGGAGAGGATGGCGTCCACCATTCTGCGGCGCATCAGCCGGTAGTCCCGTGCGCCGTCCACAATGTCCGCGTCGCTCATCTTGTTGATGAGTTTGTAGAACATCCGGGCGAAAAAGCTGCGGATGGGCGGCTCGCCCTTGCGGTTGGTGCGCCGGGTGGCGGCGCAGTCGTAATCCTCAAGCAGAAGGGCGTCCAGCATTTGGGGCAGCAGGGTCGGCGGATCCTGAAGATCCGCGTCCATCATGGCCACATAATCGCCCTTTGCGGCCTGCAGGCCGGCCAGAATGCCCGCCTCCTTGCCGAAGTTGCGGGAAAAGCTGATGTAGCGCACCCGCTTATCCTGCTTGTGAAGCTCACGGGCAATGGCCAGGGTATTGTCTTTGGAGCCGTCGTCCACAAAAATGAACTCAAAATCCGCGTTGTGGCTTTCCTTCATTTCCCCGGCTACCCGGGTGATCTCCCTGTAAAACAGCGGCAGAGATTCCTGCTCGTTATAGCAGGGAACGATGATGGAGACAAGCATGCGACTACCGCCTTTCTCGAGAAAACCCGTTTGCTGAGGCACGGGTGTTTTCTATTATAGCACACCGCGAACAAAAGAACAAACCCTGCAAAACCTGCATGAAAAAACATGCAAGTTGGATGAAACATTTTATAGAAGAAAGCAAAAAACGATTGTTCTTGTGCGAGCTTTTTGGTATACTATGTTATACGATTGTGTGCCGGATTTGCAATAAAGGACCGGCGAAAGGAGCGGCGCGGTGAAAAGCTGGATGAAGATTATGCAGGATCTTGCCTGGCTGACTCAATTGGGAATTTCACTGGCAGCGCCTCCTTTTTTATGTGCCGGTGCGGCCTGGTGGCTCTGGACCCGTATGGACATGCCTGCCTGGATCATGCTGCCGGCACTGGTTCTGGGATTTGGCGGTTCGGTTGCCAGTGCATGGGGTTTTTATTGCCTGATGCAGCGCAAGGCTGCCCATAAAAAAGCGCCGCCGGCGTTCAATCGGCATTCCTGAACGAAAAAGAGAGGATATTCCATGAAGATAGCACCTGCTGTAAAGAAAGAAACCGGGCACATTGCCCTGGGCACCGCGCTGGGCGTGGCGATTATGCTGGTGGTGTTTGCCGTGCTGGGGCGTTTTGATGCCGGCGTAGCAGTGAGCGGCATTCTGGGCGGCGCACTGGCTGTGGCAAACTTTTTCCTGCTGGGGCTGACCGTGCAGAAGATCGCCAACGGTGAGCCGGAGGATCGCGCCCGCAAATGGATGCAGTTTTCCTACAACATGCGCATGCTGCTGATGGTTGTGTGGCTGATCGTGGCGCTGGCTGTGCCGTTTTTTAACTGGATCGCGGCGCTTGTGCCGCTGCTGATGCCACGCCTCACCATTGCGGTGATGCAGGCGACCGGAATGTATCACAAGGAATCGGGCGGAACCGCGCCCGCAACTGAAGGAGGGAACGCAGAGGAATGAACGTTTCGATCAACGGCCCGCAGATCTACTGGGAATCCAGCTGGTCAGTTCCGCTGCTGGGCAAGCTGCAGATCACGGCAAGCCTGGTGGACGCCTGGATCATTCTGGTTCTGATCGGGGTCCTGTGCTGGTGGCTTGGCCGTGGGCTTACGGTGGAAAACATCAGCAAAAAGCAGGCGGTGGCCGAACTGCTGGTGACCACCTGCCAGAATTTCGTGAACGGCAACATGGGCGAAAAATACGCCTGTTTTGCCCCCTTTATCGGGGCACTGTTCAGCTATTCCGCGCTGTGCAGCCTGTCCAGCCTGGTGGGGCTGTATCCCGCAACCAGTGATCTGTCCACCGAGCTGTCCTGGGCGCTTCTGGTGTTTGTGATGATCACCTACACCAAGATCCGCACCAATGGTGTGGGCGGCTATCTGAAGGGTTTTACCACACCCATCCCGGTGTTCACCCCCTTCAACATCATCAGCGAGCTGGCCACCCCCATCTCGATGGCCTTCCGTCACTTCGGCAACATCATGTCCGGCGGCGTCATCAGCACGCTGGTCTACGCGGCGCTGGCGGTGCTGAGCCAGGCGGTGTTCGGGCTGCTGCCCGGCGCGCTGGGCGAGATCCTCAGCCTGATTCCGCTGTTCCAGCTGGGCATCCCGGCTATCCTGTCGGTTTATTTTGACCTGTTCAGCAGCCTGATGCAGGCATTCATCTTCTGTATGCTGACCATGCTGTACATCGCGAATGCAGCCCAGACCGACGAATGATTCCATTGAATTCCATTGCGGCCTCAGGCTGCGATCGAAGCGCTCCGCCGCACGCAAGCAGCAGTCGGAGTAAAAAATAATCCCAGGTAGTTTATATCTTGAACATTTTTTAGGAGGACACTATTATGTTGGACAAAGCTATTGTATTGGCCGGTTGTGCTATCGGTGCAGGTCTTGCCCTGATCGCAGGTATCGGCCCCGGTATCGGCGAAGGTTACGCGGTTGGCCAGGCCTGCTCCGCCATCGGCCGCCAGCCCGAGTGCAAGGGCGATGTGACCAGCACCATGCTGCTGGGCTGTGCCATTGCCGAGACCACCGGTATTTACGGCTTCGTGACCGGCCTGCTGCTGATCTTCGTGGCGCCCGGCATGTTCACTGGTATGCTGGGCTGATTTGGCCCACAAGCCAGCCAGAAAGGGGAATGACCATTGCAACAGTTTAAAGACCTGGTGACGCTGACGCCCTGGCACATGATCTTCATGCTGGGCAACCTGCTGATCCTCACCCTGCTGGTCAAGCATTTCCTGTTCAAGCCCGTACAGAAGATTTTGAACGAGCGCCAGCGCAGGGCCGATGCCCTGATTGCCGACGCCAAGCAGGCCAAGGAACAGGCCGAGGCGATGCAGGCGGAGTATGAAAAGAGCCTGGCGGGCGCCAAGGAAGAGGCAGCCCGGCTGCTGAATCAGGCCAGCCAGACCGCCGCCCGCAACAGCGAGGAGACCCTGAACGCCGCCCGTGCGCAGGCAGCCGAGATCAAGCGCAAGGCGGGCGAGGAGATTGAGCAGCAGCGCAAGAAGGCGCTGAACGAGGTGAAGGACGAGATCGGCGGCATGGCCATGGCCATCGCCAGCAAGGTGGTGGAGCGGGAGATCCAGGAGAAGGATCATCAGCAGCTGATCGATGAATTCATCGAGAAGGTAGGAGACGCCTCATGACCAAGATCGGCAAGATATACGGCGGCGCGCTGTATGAGCTGGCTGCCGAGGAAGACCTGGAGGCCCAGATGCTGGAGGAGCTGGAGCAGGTGGAGCAGCTGTTTGCCGCCTGGCCGGACTACGAAAAGCTGCTGGCGCTGCCCAGCGTGCCCAAGGCCCAGCGCTGCCAGGCGCTGGACGAGGCGCTGCGCGGGCGCATTCAGCCGTATCTGTTGAATTTTTTGAAGATTTTGACCGAGCGGGGCCAGATCCGTGCCCTGCGTGACTGCCGCAAGGAATACCGGGCCCGCTACAACGCGGCCCACGGCATTCTGGAGGCGACGGCGGTGGCGGCGGTGCCGCTGAGCGAGGCCCAGAAAACGGCCCTGACCGAAAAGCTGAACAAACTCACCGGCAAAACGGTGCAGCTTGCAGTGAAGGTGGATCCGGCCTGCCTGGGCGGCGTTCGCCTGGAAATGGGCGGCGCCGAGTTCGACGGCACGGTGCAGGCCCGGCTGGACGCGCTGCGCCGCAGCCTGGCCGCCACGGTATAAGTAAGAAGGTGAAACGATGCAATTGAAACCGGAAGAGATTTCCAAGATCATAAAGGCCCAGATCAAGCACTATGAAAACTCCATTCAGCAAAGCGAGACCGGCACCGTGATCCTGGTGGGCGACGGCATCGCCCGGGCCACCGGCCTGGAGGAGTGCATGAGCGGCGAGCTGGTGCAGTTTTCCAACGGCGAGTACGGCATGGCCCAGAACCTGGAGGAGAACTCGGTGTCCATCGTTATGTTGGGCAGCGATGTGGGCATCAAGGAGGGCAGCGTGGTCAAGCGCACCGGCAAGGTGGTAAGCGTGCCGGTGGGCGAGGCCATGATCGGCCGCGTGGTGAACGCGCTGGGCCATCCCATTGACGGCAAGGGCCCCATCGACGCAAAGGAGTACCGGCCCATCGAGTCTCCTGCGCCGGGCATCATCCAGCGCAAGAGCGTATCGGTGCCCCTGCAGACCGGCATTAAGGCCATCGACTCCATGATTCCCATCGGCCGTGGCCAGCGCGAGCTGATCATCGGCGACCGGCAGACCGGTAAAACGGTGATTGCCACCGATACCATCATCAACCAGAAGGGCAAGGATGTGATCTGCATCTATGTGGCCATCGGCCAGAAGCAGAGCACCGTGGCCCAGCTGGTGAACACCCTCACCGAGAACGGCGCCATGGACTACACCATCGTGGTGTCCGCCACGGCCAGCGAGCTTTCGCCGCTGCAGTACATCGCGCCCTATTCCGGCTGCGCCATGGGCGAATACTTCATGGCCCAGGGCAAGGACGTGCTGGTGATCTATGACGATCTGTCCAAGCACGCGGTGGCTTACCGTGCGCTGAGCCTGCTGATCCGCCGCCCGCCCGGACGCGAGGCCTACCCCGGCGACGTGTTCTATCTGCACAGCCGTCTTTTGGAGCGTGCGGCCCGCCTTGCACCGGAATACGGCGGCGGCAGCCTGACCGCTCTGCCCATCATCGAGACTCAGGCGGGCGACGTTTCCGCCTACATCCCCACCAACGTGATCTCCATCACCGACGGCCAGATCTTCCTGGAGACCGAGCTGTTCCACTCCGGCGTCATGCCGGCGGTAAACCCGGGCATCTCGGTGAGCCGCGTGGGCGGCAACGCCCAGACCAAGGCCATGAAGAAGGTGGCCGGTTCCCTGAAGCTGCTGTACAGCCAGTACCGTGAGCTGCAGAGCTTCGCCCAGTTCGGCAGCGATCTGGATGCGGACACCAAGGCACGTCTGGCCCAGGGCGAACGCATCGTGGAGGTGCTCAAGCAGGACCGCAACAGCCCTATTTCCATGGAGCATCAGGTGTGCATCCTGTACGCCGTGACCCACGACCTGCTCAAGGACGTGGCCGTGGAGGACGTGAAGGAATACGAGCACGGCCTGTACGCCTACATGGACGGCCATGCTCCCGATGTGCTGGAGACCATCCGCACCAGCGGCAAGCTGGAAAAGGAGACCGAGACCGCGCTGGCAGCCGCTCTGGCAGAGTATACCACGGAGTTTTTAAAGACCAAGTAAGGAGGAGATCCCAATGGCAGGTGCGTCCATGAAGGACATCAAGCTGCGCATCAAGAGCGTGGAAAGCACCATGCAGATCACCAAGGCCATGGAGCTGGTGGCCTCCTCCAAGCTGCGCCGGGCAAAGGAACGGGTGGAGAAAAGCCGCCCCTACTTTGAGGTGCTGCATGCGGCCCTGTCCGACATTGCGGCTTCCAATGCGGAGCTTTCCTCGCCCTACATCGCCCGGCGGCCGGTGAAAAAGACCTGCTATGTGGTGATCGCGGGCGACCGCGGCCTTGCAGGCGGCTACAACGCCAACATTCTGAAGGCGGTGGCGGCCGAGGCCGAGGGCAAGGAGATCTGCGTGCTGCCGGTGGGCAAAAAGGCGCTGGAACACTACCAGCGCCGGGGCGTTGAGCGCATCACCGAGCAGTACGCCGAGGCGGCGGACGTGACCGTGAGCGACTGCTTTTCCATGGCCCAGTTGCTGGCCAAAGGCTTTCTGGCCGGCGAGTACGATGAGATCCGCCTGGCCTACACCAATTTTGTGTCCATGCTGAGCCAGCAGCCGGCCACCCTGTGCCTGCTGCCGCTGGATGTTTCCCGGCCGGAACCGGGCGCCGGGCCCCGCGGCCTGACCCTCTACGAGCCGTCCAGCGAAGAGGTGTACGACGCCATTGTGCCGGAATATCTGGCCGGGCTGATCTACGGTGCGCTGTGCGAATCCGTGGCCAGTGAGCTGGGCGCGCGGCGCAGCGCCATGGACGCGGCCACCAAGAACGCGGGTGAGATGATCGACTCGCTGAGCCTGCATTACAACCGGGCACGGCAGGCGGCCATTACCCAGGAAATCACAGAGATCGTGGCGGGCGCCGAGGCCTGACGGCCTTTTCCCGCCAGTAAAGGAGATAGATCCATGCCGAATAACCACGAAGGCATCGTGGCCCAGGTCATCGGCCCGGTGCTGGATATCAAATTTGCAGACGGCGAGCTGCCGGATCTGCTCAACGCGATCGAGGTGGGCGAGGGCGATCACAAGCTGGTGGCCGAGGTGGCACAGCTGATCGGTGACAACGTGGCCCGCTGCATCGCCATGAGCAGCACCGACGGTCTGGTGCGCGGCACCAAGGCCGTGGACACCGGCGGCCCCATCACCGTGCCCGTGGGCGAGGAATGCCTGGGCCGCATCTTCAATCTGCTGGGCGAGCCGGTGGACGATCTGCCCGTACCCCCGGCCAAGGAACGCTGGCCCATCCACCGCGATCCCCCCAGCTATGAAGAGCAGCAGAACACCACCGAGATTCTGGAGACCGGCATCAAGGTTGTGGACCTGATCTGCCCCTACGCCAAGGGCGGTAAGATCGGCCTGTTCGGCGGCGCCGGCGTGGGCAAGACCGTGCTCATCATGGAGCTGATCAACAACGTTGCCAAGCAGCACGGCGGCCTGTCGGTGTTCACCGGCGTGGGCGAGCGTACCCGCGAGGGCAACGATCTGTATAACGAGATGAAGGAGAGCGGCGTTATCAACAAAACCGCCCTCGTCTACGGCCAGATGAACGAGCCCCCGGGAGCCCGTATGCGGGTGGGCCTGAGCGGCCTGACCATGGCCGAGTACTTCCGTGACCGGGAGCATCAGGACGTGCTGCTCTTCATCGACAACATTTTCCGCTTCACCCAGGCGGGCAGCGAGGTGTCGGCTCTGCTGGGCCGTATGCCCAGCGCCGTGGGCTACCAGCCCACCCTGGCCACCGAGATGGGCGCCCTGCAGGAGCGCATTACCTCCACCAAGAACGGGTCCATCACCTCGGTGCAGGCGGTTTACGTGCCGGCCGACGACCTGACCGACCCGGCCCCCGCCACCACCTTTGCCCATCTGGACGCCACCACCGTTCTGAGCCGTGCCATCTCCTCGCTGGGCATCTACCCGGCGGTGGACCCGCTGGATTCCACCAGCCGCATCCTTTCGCCGGATGTGGTGGGCATCGAGCACTACGAGGTGGCCCGCGGTGTGCAGCAGGTGCTGCAGCGCTACAAGGAATTGCAGGACATCATCGCCATCATGGGTATGGATGAGCTGAGCGAGGAGGATAAGGTGACCGTAAACCGGGCCCGTAAGATCCAGCGCTTCCTCAGCCAGCCCTTCACAGTTGCCGAGCAGTTCACCGGCATGGAGGGCAAGTATGTTCCGCTGAAGGAGACCATCCGGGGCTTCAAGGAGATCCTGGAGGGCAAACACGACGACCTGCCCGAGTCCGCTTTTCTGTTCGCGGGCACCATCGACGAGGTGGTCGCCAAGGCAAAGCAGGGTGAATGAGTATGAACACCTTCCATCTGCAGATCGTCACGCCGGACGGCCAGGTCTACGACGGCCCGGCTGCCCGGGTGCTCTGCCGCACCATCGCCGGGGATGTTTGCATCCTGCCCCGTCACTGTGATTACATCACGGCGCTGGGCATGGGTGAAGCCCGGGTGACCCTGGAGGACGGCACTGTTCGCCGGGGCGCCTGCATCGGCGGTATGCTCACCGTGCGCGCCGGTCAGGTGCGGCTGGTGGCCACCACCTTCGAGTGGGCGGAGGACATCGACAAGGCCCGGGCCGAGGCCTCCCGCCAGCGGGCGGAGACCGTTCTGGGCCGGCAGGGCGCCGATGCCCGTGAACTGGAGCTGGCACAGGCCCGCCTGAAGCGGGCGCTGGTGCGCACCCATGTGGCGAATCTGGTATAACAAAACCGGTATTTGCGGCAGGCCCTGCCTTTTGGCGGGGCCTGCATTTTTATGTCCGAAACGGGGGCGAGGGGTGCCCCCAAAGGGAGGAATGAGAAATGAAACAGGCGGAAAAACGGCGTGTCTTACTGGCCGTGGCGGCGCTTTTGCTGGTGCTGGTGGTGGCCGGAGTGCTCGGATATCAGAACCGCCCGACAAAGATTCTGGTGGCGACGGACATCCATTATCTTTCGCCTTCTCTGAACGACCACGGCGCCTGCTTTGAAAAGACCATTCTGAACGGCGACGGCAAGGCGCTGGCCTACATCGACGAGCTGACCGACGCCTTTGTGGAACAGGTCATCCGGGAGAAGCCTGCGGCGCTGATCCTTTCGGGGGATCTGACCCTGAACGGGGAAAAGCAGAGCCATCTGGATCTGGCGCAAAAGCTGCGGAGCATCACCGACTGCGGCATTCCAGTATTGGTGCTGCCGGGCAACCATGACCTGAACAACGGGTATGCGGTGCGCTTCACCGGCAAGACCTACGAACCGGTGGAAAACCTGAAGCCCGCCCAGTTCGATGAGGTGTACGCGGAATTTGGCTACAATGGAGCCAGTTCCCGGGATGAGGCATCCCGAAGCTATGTGTTCCCGTTGAGCGATGAACTGCGGGTGCTGATGGTGGATGTGAATACGATTGGCAACGAGGGCGTGCTGAAACCTGAGACGCTGGACTGGGTAAAGAACCAGCTGGAGGAAGCCCGGCAGGCAGGGGCCCGTGTGCTGGCCGTGAGCCATCAGAATCTGCTGGCCCACAGCGAATCGATCAGCGCGGGCTTTGTGATGGGCGGCGCCGAGGAGCTGCTGGCTCTGTATGAGGAGTATGATGTGATCTGCAACCTGAGCGGCCACATCCACATGCAGCACACCGCCAAAAGCGAGAGCGGCTTTTTCGAGGCTGCCACCGGCTCGCTGGCGGTATCGCCTAATCAATACGCCCGGCTGACGCTGCGGCCCCACCGGATGGACTATCAGACGGTGCCGGTGGATGTTTCCGGCTGGGCCGAAAAGCAGGAGAGCACCGACGAAAACCTGCTGGACTTTTCCACCTATTCGGCAGACTTTTTCTGCCAGGTGAATCGGAGCAAGGTGATCGGCTGGCTGCAAAAGGAGGAGAACGCCGAGGAAATGGCGGATTTTTTTGCCCAGATAAATCTGGATTACTTCCAGGGCAGACCGGATCTTTATGACCGGGAGGACCCGATGTTTGATGTGTGGCAGCAGTCCGGCGCTTTTTACAAAGATTATGTGGAGAGCATGCGCCGGGAACCGGCAGTGAACCACAACCGGGCCACCATAGAATACTGAAAAGAGGAAAGCCCCGGCCATTTGCCGGGGCTTTCCTGCGCAAATGACGTTTCCCCTTGACAGAAAAAGCGGAACAGATTATTATTTAACTATATTTTAAAACTGTTTTAAAAAGTGGAGAGGGGGATTGCCCCGTGTTTACCCGGGCAGTAAAAAGCGCAAACGAACGGCAGGTGCTCCAGGTGCTGCGACAGGGCTGTGTGGTGACCAGGCAGGAGCTGGCGGAACGCTGCGGCCTCAGTTTTCCCACGGCAGGCAAGCTGGTGGATGAGCTGATGGAGCGGGGCATGGTGCTGGAGGCCGGGCTGGAAACGGGAGCCGGCGGCCGGCGGCCCATGCGGTACCGGTTCAACGAGGCCAGCGCCTATGCGCTCACCCTCTTTTTTGAGGACGGAGCCGTCTGCTGGGCGGTGGCGGACGCGCTGGGGCATCCGGTGTGCTCCGGCAGCTGCGGCCCGGAGGAGGGCGGCTATGTCCCCACCATTCTGGCGGTGGTGGAGCGGCAGCGCCGGGCCTATCCGGCGCTGGCGGCTTTGGCGGTGGGCGTTCCCGGTGGTGTGGCCGAGGGAAAGGTGCTGTACATCGACCGATACGACGAGCTGGCCGGGCGGGATCTGTGCGCCGAGCTGGAGCAGGCCTGCGGGCTTCCCGTGCGGGTGGAAAACAACATGCGGGCGGCGGTCTACGGCATGGCGGCCCGCAGAGGATGGCTGCAGCGGGAGAGCGCGGTCTGCCTGCATCTTTCGGACAACGGCCCCGGCTGCGGCGTGCTGGTGCACGGCAGGCCGCTGAGCGGCTTTGCCGGTCTGGTGGGTGAGGTGGGCTATCTGCCCGGCAGCGGGCAGGAAAACATGCAGCAAATGGCGCTGCGGGGACTGACCGGGGTGGACCCGGTGGACTATCTGGCCCGGCTGGTGGTGAGCGCCAGCGTGTTCCTGAACCCGGAGGAGCTGGTGGTTTACGAGACTTCTTATTTGCAAAATGCCGACGCGCTGGAACAGGCCTGCAGGCAGTACTTGCCCGCGCAGGCGGCGCCCCGAATTCATATTTCCCGGGAATACCGGCAGGATTATCTGACCGGCCTGACCCGGTTGGCCATGGACCTTCTGTACCCCGGCGGGGAGTGGGAGGGAAAGGAGCGAAACCATGCGGAGTTATAAAACCACGGTATACGCCTGTTACCTGGGCAGCATAACCCAGGCGGCGCTGATCAACCTGACGCCGGTGCTGTTCGCGGTGCTGCTCCGGGAATATGGCCTGAGCTACGGGGCATTGGGGTTTCTGGTGCTCACCAATTTTGTCACCCAGGTGGGGGCGGATGTGGCCTTCAGCAAGGCGGTGGACCGGCGCGGGTTTCGGCCCTTTGTGCTGGCGGCCGGGGCTCTGAGCCTTGTGGGGCTGGGGGTGTTTGCCGCCGCTCCGCTGCTGTTCCCAGCGTATCCGCTGGCAGGCTTTTTTGTGGGCACAGTGATTTTTTCCGGTGCGGGTGGGCTGCTGGAGCTGCTGCTCAGCCCCATTGTGGATGCACTGCCCGGTGAGGAAAAGACACGGGCCATGGCGCTGCTGCATTCCATGTATTGCTGGGGGCAGGCGGGCGTGGTGCTTGTCACCACGGCAGCACTGGCACTGGGTGCACCCTGGCAGGCTATCGTGCTGGGGTGGATGCTGCTGCCCGCTGCGGATCTGGCGCTGTTCCGGCGTGCGCCGCTGAACCACAAATCGCCGGAGGAAACACTGCCCATCCGGGGGCTTGCCCGGCAGCGGGTATTCTGGCTGGCGCTGGGAGCCATTCTCTGCGGCGCGGCGGCAGAGGTCACCATGGCCCAGTATGCCTCCTCGTTTCTGGATCTGGGGCTGGGCATTCCCAAGCTGTTCGGCGACGTGGCGGGCATGTGCGGCTTTGCTCTGCTCATGGGAATCGGACGCACCCTGCTGGGCCTTTGGGGCGATCGGTGGGATCTGCCCCGGGTGCTGGGTGCCAGCGCCCTGCTGGCAGCCGGGTGCTATCTGACGGCGGCCGTTCTGCCCGCAGTGGCGGTGGTGGCCTGCGCTGCCACCGGCCTGTTCGTGGCGGGCCTGTGGCCGGGCACGCTGGTGGTGGCTTCCCGCAAAATGCCGCTGGCCGGGGCGTCCATGTTCGCACTGCTCAGCGCCGGTGGGGATCTGGGCGCTTCGCTGGGCGGCTGGCTCACCGGCCTTGGAGCGGATGGTCTGCTGGCGCTGGGCGCTTCCCAGCAGACCGCATTGCGGGTAGCGCTGGGCGCGGCGGCCCTGTTCCCGCTGGCGGCGTGGCTGTTTTACCGCCGGCTGCGCACCGCAACCGAATAATAGTTTCCCAACACCCCCGGCAGCGGGCTTTTGCCCTGCTGCCGGGGGTGTTGACTTGTTTGAGAAAAAGAGTATAATGGCAAATAGTTATAAAAACAAACAATTCGCTTAACAAACAAATGGAAAGGGGCGAGGGGCTGTGAACAACCACATGGAGCTTGTGAACGGCCTGCGGGTGATCACCCGCTTTTACGATACCCAGCGCCGGGCGGTCTGCCGCCGGCTGGGTATCTCCCAGATGGAATTTGACATTCTGGTCTTTCTGCACAACAATCCGGGGCGGGACACCGCGCGGGATATTGTGGCCCTGCGCGGGCTGCCCAAGAGCAATGTGTCACAGGCAGTGGAGGTGCTGATGGGCAAGGGAATGCTGGCGCGCCGACAGGATGCCGAGGACCGGCGGCGGGTGCATCTGAGCCTGACCGAAGAAGCGGACCGGCTGATGCCCGAGCTGCTGGCGGCCCAGCAGACCTTCTGGGAGCAGGCCTTCCGGGATTTTTCCGCGGAAGATGCCGCCTGCTTTGCCGCCCTGTACGGGCGGATTGTAAACAATCTGGCAGGGAAGGGAGAAAACCGCAATGAATGACAACAAAAGCCAGCTGGGCACCCAGCCGGTGGGCCGGCTGCTGGTAAAGATGACCGCCCCGGCGGTGGTGGCGCAGCTGATCAACATGCTGTACAATCTGGTGGATCGCATCTACATCGGCCACATTCCCGGCGAGGGAGCCTATGCTCTCACCGGCATGGGCGTGTGCATGCCGGTGATTATGATCGTTTCCGCCTTCGCCATGCTGGCGGGCGCGGGCGGCGCGCCCCGGGCGTCCATCGCCATGGGCCGGGGTGACAACGAGGCTGCCGAGCAGGCGCTGGGCAACTGCTTCTGCCTGTTGCTGATCGTGTCCGCGGTACTCACCGGGGTGCTGCTGGTGTTTAACCGGCCGATTCTGATGGCCTTCGGTGCCACCGAAAACACCATCGGCTATGCCACCGCCTACATGGACATCTACGCGCTGGGCACTGTGTTCGTGCAGCTGACACTGGGCATGAACTCCTTCATCATTGCCCAGGGCTTTTCCAAAACGGGTATGCTGTCGGTGCTGATCGGCGCGGTGTGCAACATCGTGCTGGACCCCATTTTCATCTTCGGTTTTTCCATGGGTGTGCAGGGCGCTGCGCTGGCCACCGTGCTGAGCCAGGCGGTCTCCTGCGTATGGGTGGTGAGCTTTTTGATGGGCAAACGTACCATCTGGAAGATCCGCCCCCGGAACATGATTCTGCGCCCGGCGGTGATTCTGCCCTGTGTGGCGCTGGGCCTGGCCACCTTTATCATGCAGGCCAGCGAGAGCGTGATCTCGGTTTGCTTCAATACCTCGCTGCGGGCTTACGGCGGCGATCTGGCGGTGGGTGCCATGACCATTCTCACCAGCCTGATGCAGTTTGCGCTGCTGCCGCTGCAGGGCCTTGGTCAGGGCGCACAGCCCATTGTGAGTTTCAACTACGGCGCGGGCAATGCGGACCGGGTGAAGAAAACCTATTTTCTGCTGCTGCGCTCCAGCCTGACCTATTCTGTGCTGCTGTGGGCCGCGCTGATGCTGTTCCCCCATACGTTTGCCGGAATCTTCACCTCGGATCAGCAGCTCATCGCCTTTGCGGCGCCGGCCATCCGCTGCTACTGCGCGGTGCTGCTGGTGTTCGGCGCGCAGATTGCCTGCCAGATGACCTTCACCTCTCTGGGTTACGCCAAGGCCTCCATTGCGGTGGCGGTGACCCGCAAGTTCGTTCTGCTGATTCCATTGATTTATCTGATGCCTGTGCTCTTCCCGGCGGACAAGACCATGGCGGTCTATATGGCCGAGCCGGTGGCGGACGTGCTGGCCGTAACCTTCACGGTGATTCTGTTCAGCATCCAGTTCCGCAAGGCACTGCGGCAGATTAACGAGCCGAAAAAACAGGCATAACAGTGTTCGGGCGGCCCCGCAAAGGGGCCCCCCGATTTTTTGCCGGGAAGAATTTGTCGATCGGGTTGACAAGCAGGGCGAACTGTGATAAAATCAGACGATTTAAAATGACCCGACGGCAAGGAGGCGGATCCATGAACAAGATGATTTGCAAGCAGTCTGTTTTTGTTCTGGCTTCGGTATTCTTCTTGCTGGTGCAAGGGGTCTTTGTTTGACTTTTCCTTTTTTGGGAAGAGTCATTTTTTTTAGTCTTTTTTCGCTGAGAGGAGGCGCTCTGATGCTGATCAAAAATGCAAAATTATCCGATGGCACCCAGGTGGACGTGTTGATTCGGGACGGGAAGATCGCGGGCCTGATGCAGAATATGCCCGCCCATGGCGAAGAGGTGATCGATGCCGCGGGCCGCACCCTGATGCCCGGTTTTATCGACCTGCATTGCCACTGGCGCACCCCGGGATTTGAATATAAAGAGGATATCGCCACCGGCAGCGCGGCCGCGGCTGCGGGCGGTTACACCTTTGTGAACCTGATGCCCAACACCAGGCCCGTGTGCTCCAGCGCCGCTCAGGCCCATGCCGTGATGGACGAGGCCGAGCGCCTTGGCATCTGCGGGGCAAACCAGACGGTGTCCATCACCGAAAACTTCGATGGCCAGACCCTGGATCACCTGAAGAGCCTGCCTGAGGATCTGCGCTTCATCACCGAGGACGGCAAGGGCGTGCAGAACAATGAGGTGATGGCCAAGGCCTTCGCCATCTGCGCCCAGCGGGATCTGGTGCTCATGAGCCACGCCGAGGATATGCAGATCTCCAAATGGGATTACCGTCTGGCCGAGAACATCGAGACCGTGCGCAACCTGCACCTGAGCGAGTACTACGGTACCCGGCTGCATATGTGCCATGTGAGCACCAAGGAAGCCGTGGCCGCCATCGGCGACGCGAAGCGCCGGGGCGTGCCGGTCACCTGTGAGGTGACTCCCCACCACCTGTGGTTTGCGGATACCGACTACCGGGTGAATCCGCCCATCCGCCAGGCGGAGGACGTGGAGGCTCTGGTGGAGGCCATCCGCACCGGCGTGGTGGACGCCATCGCCACCGACCACGCTCCCCACTCTGCCGAGGACAAGGCAAACGGCGCGGCGGGCATGATCGGGCTGGAGACCGCCTTCGGTGTGTGCTACACCAAACTGTGCCGGGAACAGGGCCTGGACCTGTACTACCTGGAGGCGCTGATGAGCCGCTTCCCGGCGGCAATCCTGGGCCTTGCAGGCAAGGGTGCCATTCAGGTGGGCATGGATGCCGACCTGACCCTGGTGGAGCTGGACACCCCCTATGTGGTGGATGCCTCCGCCATGCACTCCAGGAGCCACAACACCCCCTTCGACGGAGTGACGCTCTATGGCCGGGTGGATCTGACCATCCGGGGCGGCCGCGTAACCTACCGGCGCTGAATCTGGCGAAAACCGCCGCCATCCTTTATAATAGAGGAAGAGAATCCTCGCACTTGAACACCAAACAAAAACCGGCTTTTGCCGGACCAAAGATGAAGAAGATGAAAAGGAGAGGTTCACAATGACCAACATGGACAAACTGTACGAAGCTGTTGCTGCCCGCGGCCCGGTGTGCGTGGGACTGGACACCGATTTTTCCTATCTGCCGGAGGGCTTTGCCAAGGCTGAGCTCACTGCCGGTGAGAACATCGTGCGCTTCAACCAGGCCATTGTGGACGCCACCAAGTCTGTGGCAGGCTGCTTCAAGGTGCAGATTGCTTACTACGAGAGCCTGGGTCTGGACGGCCTGAACGCCTACAAGAAGACCCTGGACTACGTGAAGGCCACCGGCGTGCCGGTGATCGCCGACATCAAGCGCGGCGACATCGCCAAGACCGCCGAGATGTACGCCAAGGCTCATTTCGCAGGTGACTTCGAGGCCGACTTCATCACTCTGGCCCCTTATATGGGTCTGGATTCCATCAAGCCCTATATGCCGTTTGTGGAAGAGAAGGGCAAGGGCGTGTTCGTGCTGGTGCGCACCTCCAACCCCGGCGCCAAGGACTTCGAGTACGAGAAGCTGGCCGACGGCCGCCACGTGTACGACATGGTGGGCGACAAGCTGAATGAGATGGGCAAGAGCTGCATGGGCGAGCACGGCTACTCCAGCCTGGGCCTGGTCATCGGCGGCACCCACATCGAAGAAGCAGCCGAGATCCGCGCCCGCTATAAGGACAGCTTCTTCCTGATCCCCGGCTACGGCGCCCAGGGCGGCACCGCCGAGGACATCGCCCAGTACCTGAGCGCAGGCAACGGCGGCGTGGTGAACTCCAGCCGTGGTATCCTGCTGGCTTACAAGAAGCAGCCCGGCGTGGAATTCGCCCAGGCTGCCTACAACGAGTGCGTGAACATGAAGGAGGCCATCAAGAATGCCTGCGATCGCCTGTGATGTAAAGGTTCTGGATCACCAGCGCCTGACCGATACCATCCGCCTGATGACCGTGAGCTGGCCTCAGCGGGACAAGGCCCCCAAGGCCGGCCAGTTTTTCATGCTGCGCTGCTGGCCCGCGGATGTGGCCCCGGTGCTCAGCCGCCCCATCAGCGTGCATTCCTACGACCCCGAGCTGGCCGTGGTGGAATTTCTGTATGAGGTACGGGGCAAGGGCACCGAAAAGCTGGCTGCCCTCGTTCCCGGCGATACCCTGAGCCTGGTTGGCCCCTCCGGCAACGGCTTCAATGTGGCCGAGGCTGCGGGCAAGCGGGTCGCTCTAGTGGGCGGCGGCATCGGCACCGCCCCCCTGTATCAGCTGGCGAAGGAGCTGTGCGAAGCGGGCACCAAGGCCGACTACTTCTGCGGCTTCCGGGATGAGCCCTACGGCATGGACCGCTTCACCAAGGTGTGCGGCAAGGTCCAGCTGGCCACCGACAGCGGCCGCTTCGGTTTCCACGGCTTTGTGACCCAGCTGCTCAAGCCCGAAGAGTACGATCTGGTGTTCTGCTGCGGCCCCGAACCCATGATGCGGGCGGTGGCAAAGCTCTGCGACGCTGCGGGCACCCGCTGCATCGTGAGCCTGGAGCGCAAGATGGCCTGCGGCATCGGCGCCTGCCTGGGCTGCACCTGCCACACCGAGACCGGCGGCAGATGCGTGTGCAAGGAAGGCCCTGTATTTGACTCCAAGGAGGTGTTCGGCGCATGAGCGTATCCCTGAAGGTAAACCTGCTGGGCAAGGAAATGGCCGGCCCGGTGGTGGGTGCGTCCGGCACCTTCGGCTTCGGCGAGGAATACGCCGGTATGGTGGATTTGAAAAAACTGGGCGGCATCAGCGGCAAGGGCATCACCCTGATCCCCAAGGCGGGCAACCAGGGCGAGCGCCTGCTGGAGACCCCCAGCGGCCTGATCAACTCCATCGGCCTGCAGAACCCCGGCGTGCAGCACTTCATCGACCATGAGCTGCCGGTGATGGAAACTCTGGGCACCACCATCTGGGCCAACCTGGGCGGTGGCTGCATCGAGGACTACGAGAAGGGCGCCGAGCTCTTGAACCCCACCAGCGTGGATTTTGTGGAGCTGAACATCAGCTGCCCCAACGTGAAGCAGGGCGGCATCGCCTACGGCATCAAGGCCGACAGCGCCAAAGAGGTGGTCAGCCGTGTGCGTGCGGTCTGCAAAAAGCCCCTGATCGTGAAACTGAGCCCTCAGGCCGAGGACATCTGCCAGATGGCCGCTGCCTGCGTGGAGGCCGGCGCGGACGCGCTGAGCCTGGTGAACACCTTCCAGGCCTGCGCCATTGATCTGGAAAAGCGCCGCCCGGTATTCAACAATATCTTTGCGGGCCTGTCCGGCCCGGCCATCAAGCCCATCGCCCTGCGCATGGTCTATCAGGTCTGCGGCGTGGTGAACGTGCCGGTGATCGGCCTGGGCGGCATCCTGACCGGCGCCGACGCGCTGGAGTTCATCATGGCGGGCGCCACCGCCGTGCAGGTGGGCACCGCGAACTTCATGAATCCCCGCGCCTGCGAGACCATCACCGACGAGATCGCCGCATGGATGGAAGCACATGGAGTAGAGACTCTGGACGAGATCCGCGGCTGCGCCCGGGTATAAAATTGGCGGCTTTTGCGTTCATCGCACCCTTGCGTATCCAGATACGCAGCGGGCGCTGCTTCGCGCAAAATCCATCCAATTTCTGACCGGCGGCTTTTGCGTTCATCGCCCCCTTGTGTATCCAGATACACGGCGGGCGCTGCTTCGCGCAAAATCCATCCAATTTCTGGCCGGCGGCTTTTGCGTTATCACCCCTTGCGTATCCGGATACGCGGCGGGGAGTTTGCGTAAAATAAAGTCGATTTATAACTGATGGTATAAAAACTGCCAAAGACAGATCCGTTATCAATTGTTTTCAGATAGAGTAGAGGAGAGGTTATCATGAACAACACCATCGAGATTTTGAAAGAGTGCGAGGCCTTTCTGGAAGGCCACTTCCTGCTGAGCAGCGGCCGCCATTCCAGCGCTTACTGCCAGATGGCTTTCCTGCAGCAGTACCCCGACCAGTGCGCCAAGGTGATGGCGAATGTGGCCGAGAAGCTGAAGGATCTGGACGTGGATGTGATCGTCGGCCCTGCCATGGGCGGCATCGTGTACGCCTACGAGCTGGGCCGCCAGCTGGGCAAGCGCGCCATCTTCACCGAGCGTGTGGACAATGTGATGACCCTGAAGCGCTTCGCCATCAAGCCCGGCGAGAAGTGCATCATCGCTGAGGACGTGGTAACCACCGGTATCTCCAGCCTGGAGACCAAGCGTGTGATCGAAGAGGCCGGCGGCGAGTGCCTGGGCATCGTCTGCGTGGTGGACCGCACCAAGGCCGACGCTCCCTCTCCCATTCCCATCCTGGCCAGCGCTGCCAAGCTGGACCTGCCCAACTACCTGCCCGAGGAGTGCCCCATCTGCAAGGAGGGCAAACTGCCTCTGGTGCACCTGGGCAGCCGCAAGATGAAGGAGCAGGCAAAGCAGACCCTGTGATCATTTTTCTGAGCCCGACCGGGCATTTTTCGCCCGGCCGGGCCGGCCTTTGCCCGGCAACAGAGCAAAGGCCGCAGTTTTGAAACAACGCTGAAAGCGAGGGATTAGAGCCTTGAAAACTTTTTTGGTTTTGGCCAACGGAACCGTGCTGGAAGGCCAGCAGTTCGGCGCCACCGGCACCCGCGTGGGTGAAGTGGTGTTCAACACCGGTATGGTGGGCTACGAAGAGACCCTGACCGACCCCAGCTATTACGGTCAGATCATCACCCAGAGCTATCCTCTGGTGGGCAACTACGGCATCAACGGCGAGGACGCCGAGTCCGGCCGCATCTGGGCCTTTGGTTATATTGTGCGGGAGCTGTGCGACGCGCCCAGCAATTTCCGCTGCAAAAAAACTCTGGATCAGTACCTGAAGGAGCAGAACATCATCGGTCTGGCGGGCATCGACACCCGCAGCCTGGTGCGCCTGCTGCGGGAGAGCGGCGTTATGAACGGCGCGCTCACCACCGAGTACGCCACCGCTGAGGAAGCTCTGGCGGACGAGGCCCTGATGAAGGCCATCCGGGAGTACAACGTGACCGAGGCCGTGGCCAACGTGACCCGCACCGAGACTACCGTGCTCAACGAGGGTGGCAAGTATCATGTGGCCCTGTTCGACTTCGGCTGCAAGAACAACATCCAGCGCAGCCTGGTCAAGCGGGACTGCAAGGTGAGCGTTGTGCCCGCCACCACCACCGCCAGCCAGCTGAAGGAGATGGGTCTGGACGGCATCATGCTCTCCAACGGCCCCGGCGACCCGGCGGAAAACGTGGAGATCATCGAGAACCTGAAAGAGATTGCCAAAATGGGCCTGCCCATCTTCGGCATCTGCCTGGGCCACCAGCTGATGGCGCTGGCGCAGGGCGCCAAGACCGAAAAGCTGAAGTACGGTCACCGCGGCGTGAACCAGCCGGTCACCGACCTGGCCCACGGCCGCACCTACATCACCAGCCAGAACCACGGCTACGCCGTGGTGGGCGACAGCCTGGACAAAGCTCTGGGCGAGGTGAGCCATGTGAACGCCAATGACGGCACCGTGGAAGGCATCCGCTACAACAACATGGATTGCTTCACCGTGCAGTTCCACCCGGAAGCCTGCGGCGGCCCCAAGGATACCGACTACCTGTTTGATGAATTTGTGGACATGATGAAGGGAGGCTGCTGAGCCATGCCAAAGGATACGAGCATTAAAAAAGTTCTGGTGATCGGCTCCGGCCCCATCATCATCGGCCAGGCGGCCGAGTTCGACTACTCCGGCACCCAGGCCTGCCGCGCGCTGAAGGCGGAAGGCATTGAGGTGGTGCTGGTGAACTCCAACCCCGCCACCATCATGACCGACCCCAACATCGCTGACCGGGTGTATGTGGAGCCCATGACCCCCGAGGTCATCAAGCGCATCATCCAGAAGGAAAAGCCGGACTCCATTCTGCCCAACCTGGGCGGCCAGACCGGCCTGAACATGGCCATGACTCTGGCCCGGGAAGGCTTCCTGGAGGCCGAGGGCGTGCGCCTGCTGGGCTGCAAGCCCGAGACCATCGACCGGGCCGAGGACCGGCAGCTGTTCAAGGACACCATGGAGAAGCTGGGCGAGCCCTGCATCCCCAGCAAGGTGGTGGAAAACCTGGACGACGCGCTGGCCTTCGCCAAAGAGATCGACTACCCCGTGATCGTGCGCCCCGCCTTCACCATGGGCGGCACCGGCGGCGGTATCTGTGAGGACGAGGCCCAGCTGCGCGAGATCGGCACCAACGGTCTGCGTCTGTCTCCCATCCATCAGGTGCTGATTGAAAAGTGCATCGCCGGCTGGAAAGAGATCGAGTACGAAGTGATGCGCGACGGCAAGGGCAACGTGATCACCGTATGTAACATGGAGAACTTCGACCCGGTGGGCGTGCACACCGGTGACTCCATCGTTGTGGCCCCCAGCCAGACCTTGTCCGATAAGGAATACCAGATGCTGCGCTCCTCCGCGCTGCGCATCATCACCGAGCTGGGCATCGAGGGCGGCTGCAACTGCCAGTTCGCCCTGAAGCCGGACAGCTTTGAGTATGCGGTCATCGAGGTAAACCCCCGCGTGAGCCGCTCCTCCGCGCTGGCCTCCAAGGCTACCGGTTACCCCATCGCCAAGGTGGCCACCAAGATCGCCATCGGCTACAGCCTGGACGAGATTACCAACGACATCACCGGCCAGACCTGCGCCTGCTTCGAGCCTGCGCTGGACTACTGCGTGGTCAAGTTCCCCAAGTGGCCCTTCGACAAGTTCGTTTACGCCAAGAAGGATCTGGGTACCCAGATGATGGCCACCGGTGAGGTAATGGCCATCGGCCAGAGCTTCGAGGAAGCCCTGATGAAGGCGGTTCGCTCCATCGAGCTGGGTCTGGACACCATGGATCTGCCCCATCTGGCCGAGTGCACCGACGAGGAGATTCATCAGAAGCTGCATGTGTGCGATTCCGACCGCAGCTTTGTGGTGTTCGAGGCCATCAAGCGCGGCTTCAGCTTTGAAGAAATTTACGCCGCCACCAAGATCGACTACTGGTTCCTGTCCAAGCTCGCCAAGCTGGCCGACACTGAGAAGCGTCTGGCTGCCGGTGAGATGAGCATGGAGCTGTACAAGCTGGCCAAGCGCCAGGGCTTCACCGACAAGGCCATCAAGCGCATCAGCGGCTGCACCGAGCTGCCCGCCCGCCTGCGCGCCGGCTTCAAGATGGTAGATACCTGCGCCGCCGAGTTCGCCGCCCGCACGCCTTACTTCTACTCCAGCTTTGACGAGGAGAACGAGGCCGCCCAGTTTATCGCCGACCATCCCACCGACAAAAAGAAGGTGCTGGTATTCGGTTCCGGCCCCATCCGCATCGGTCAGGGCATCGAGTTCGACTACTGCAGCGTGCACTGCGTGTGGACCCTGAAAAAATACGGCTACGAGGCTGTGATCGCCAACAACAACCCCGAGACGGTTTCCACCGACTTCGACACCGGCGACCGGCTGTACTTTGACCCGCTGGATCCCGAGAGTGTGGAGAACATTCTGGAGACCGAGAAGCCCTGGGCCTGCGTGGTACAGTTCGGCGGCCAGACCGCCATCAAGCTCACCAAGCACCTGACCGAGCTGGGCGTGAAGCTGCTGGGTACCCCGGCGGACGCCATCGACGAGGCCGAGGACCGTGAGCGCTTCGACGAGCTGCTGGAGCGCTGCGGCATTCCCCGCCCGAAGGGACACACCGTGTTCACCACCGAACAGGCGCTGGCCGCCGGCAGCGAGCTGGGCTACCCGGTTCTGCTGCGTCCCAGCTATGTGCTGGGCGGCCAGAACATGATCATCGCCTACGGCCCCGACGATGTGACCGAGTACATGGCCATCATCGCCGAGCACACCGATATGGAGAACCCGGTTCTGGTGGACAAGTACCTGATGGGTACCGAATGTGAAGTGGATGCCATCTGTGACGGCGAGGATTACCTGATTCCCGGTATGATGGAGCATGTGGAGCGTGCCGGCATCCATTCCGGCGACTCCATCAGCGTCTACCCGCCCCGCACCCTGTCTGCCCGTATCAAGCAGATGCTGGTGGAATACACCGGCCGTCTGGCCCGCGAGCTGAAGGTTGTGGGTCTGGTGAACATCCAGTATGTGGTGTACAACAATCAGGTTTACGTCATCGAGGTGAACCCCCGTTCCAGCCGTACCGTGCCCTACATCAGCAAGGTGACCGGAGTTCCCATGGTGGAACTGGCCGTGCGCTGCATGCTGGGTGAGAAGCTGAAGGATATGGGCTGGGGCACCGGCATCCGTCCCGATGCACCCTATGTGGCCGTTAAGGTTCCCGTGTTCAGCTTTGAGAAGCTGCACGGCGTGGACACCCAGCTGGGCCCCGAGATGAAGAGCACCGGCGAGGTGCTGGGCATCGCCCGCAACTTCAGCGACGCGCTGCTGAAGGGTCTGGTGGGCGCCGGCTACAAGTTCCAGAAGCCCCGCAGCGGCAGCTGCTGCCTGATCACCGTGAAGAACGCGGACAAGCTGGAGATTCTGGACACCGCCTGGCAGCTGAAGGACATGGGCTACAAGCTCTATGCCACCAGCGGCACCGCCAAGACCCTGAACAGCAACATGATTGCCTGCAACACCGTGCGCCGCATCAGCGACGAGCATCCCAACATTCTGGACCTGCTGGAAAGCGGTCTGGTGGACTATGTGATCTCCACCTCCGACCATGGCCGTGACCCGGATCTGGACAGCGTGAAGATGCGCCGCAAGGCTGTGGAGCTGAGCGTGCCCTGCCTGACCGCCATCGACACCGCCAAGGTGCTGGTGGAGACCCTGCGCAGTGGCGCCACACTGGACGATGTGGAGCTGATCGACATCTCCACCCTGTAAGGGAAAAATTCCGCTTTTTCAAACGCCGCCGGCTAAATGCCGGCGGCGTTTTCTTTATGCATTTTGCTGACAGAATCTGTTCGAACCGGTATAATAAAAGAAAACGAAAACCGGCTGCCCCAGCGGGGCATGTGCCGGAAGAGGAGGCGGGGTCCATGAAGCGAAACGCACCACATTCCGATGCCTGGAACGCGCAGGCACCGGAACGAGAGCCCTGGCAGGAGCCGGATCAGTTTTCCGGCGAAACCCCGGAGCGGGCAGGCGGGGGATCGGCAAGGCTGGTGCCCTTGGTCATCTGCGCCATCCTGCTGGCGGTTTTGCTGGTGGAGGGTGTTTTTATCTGGGGCAAAAGCGCCCAGATGCAGCGCAATAACGCGGTTTATGTGCCCAGCGCGGAGCAGTCTGTGTATCCGGCGGACGAGAGCTTTTCCTTCGGCCCGCTGCAGCGCGCCATGAAGGTGAGCGGTCAGGGCGAGGACATGGGCCGAATCACCGGTGCGGCACAGGATGAGAAAATCGTCCGGGTAGCGTTGAGCATGGGCGCTGTGAACGATACCGTGTGGGACTGCAGCGGAGCCTTTTATCTGCAGTGCGGCGGAACCTATTATCCCAATCTGGGGGGCTATCGGCTGGAGCAGGAGCATCCGGAATGGGCCATGCGGGCACTGGACGGCTATGAGCTGTGCGAGAGCGGCATGGAGGAAGGCTGGGTATATTTTCTGGTGCCGGAATCCGTGAGCGAGGGCACCTTCTGGATGCACTGGCTGGAAAAGGACGAGGACTACAACAACGAAAGCGTGCAGGCGGCAGGCGTGCCTGTGAGCTTTGCGCAGGAGGTGGCCGGCAATGATTGAGGATACCAGAAAGGGAATGGGTCTCTGGGTGCTGGCCGGACTCCTGGTGCTGGCGGTGCTGGGGGTAGGTGTATGGGGTGCGGTGCACCTGAGTGCGTTGAACATGGCCCCCGGCTGGTATGCATCCATGGAGGGTGTGGAAATCGAGCCGGTGCAGCCCGAGGGGGCAGAGGAGGGCTACAACTACTATCGCCTGCGCTTCGTGCTCACCAACAACAGCGATCAGGACATCTTTATTGCCGGGTGGAATCTGGGGGTAGCTCCGGCAAAAGGCGACCGTTATGCGGTGGATGTGTGGGAGCCCTGGGATGAAAATGTAACGATGGAAACCGAGCCCTGTGTGCCGGTGGGCTGCATCGGAGATGTGGAGCTGATTCTGGAGGTGGACCCGGAGGAAATGAAGGGCAAAACCGTTCAGATCACACTGGATCCCTACGGCGAAATGCCACTGAAACTGGGCGAAGTGGAGCTGCCCTGAATTGTGCGCGAAATCTTTTAGAAACGTTCATATATTCTTCATATCGGGAATGTATCCTAGAATAGTAGAATTGAACCGATACCACTTGAAAAAGGCGGAGTGAATATGAAAACGACAGGACCCAAAAATCCCAAAAAGGCACTGATTTATTACTATGTGGCCGCGGTGGTGATCCTGCTTTTGCTCAATGCGCTGGTGTTCCCCAACATCATGCGCGGATCGGTGACCGAGGTGAGCTACAATCGCTTCGTCACCGATCTGGAAGAGGGTAAGGTGAGCGTGGTGCAGGAGGATGCGTCCAATGGCACCATCACCTATCAGGCACTGGATGAAAACGGCAAGGAGCGGATCTATCAGACCGCGTGGGTCAATGACCCGGACCGCGTGGAACGGCTGCTGGAGGCTAAAAATCCCGAAGGCGGCGAGGTGGAGTACGGCGGCGTGATCCCCACCAAGACCTCGCCCATCATGAACCTGTTGTTCAGCGTGGTGCTGCCGGTGCTGTTCATGGTGCTGCTGGGCCAGCTGCTCATGCGCTTTATGATGAAGCGGATGGGTGGTTCCAACGCCATGAGCTTCGGCAAATCCAATGCGAAAGTGTATGTGGAGGCCCAGACCGGCAAGACCTTCGCGGACGTGGCCGGGCAGGACGAAGCCAAGGAAGCCCTGGCCGAGATCGTGGACTTTTTGCATAACCCCAGCAAGTACAACAGCATCGGCGCCACCCTGCCCAAGGGTGCGCTGCTGGTGGGCCCTCCGGGTACCGGTAAAACCCTGCTGGCCAAGGCGGTCGCCGGTGAGGCGGGCGTGCCCTTCTTCAGCATCGCCGGTTCCGAATTTGTGGAGATGTTCGTGGGCATGGGCGCAGCCCGTGTGCGTGACCTGTTCAAGCAGGCCGCGGAGAAGGCCCCCTGCATCGTGTTCATCGACGAGATCGATACCATTGGCAAGAGCCGTGACAATGCTGCCGGCATCAGCGGCGGCAACGACGAACGGGAGCAGACCCTGAACCAGCTGCTCACCGAGATGGACGGTTTTGACGGCAGCAAGGGTGTGATCATTCTGGCGGCCACCAACCGCCCGGAAACCCTGGACAAGGCCCTGCTGCGTCCCGGCCGGTTCGACCGGCGCATCCCGGTGGAGCTGCCGGATCTGGAAGGCCGTGCCGCCATTCTGAAGGTGCACGCCAAAAAGGTTATGGTGGACGAGAATGTGGACTTTATGGCCATTGCCCGTGCCACCAGCGGCGCGTCCGGCGCCGAGTTGGCCAACATGGTGAACGAGGCCGCGCTGCGGGCGGTAAAGCAGAATCGCCGCATCGTGAACCAGAGCGATCTGATGGAAGCGGTGGAGACGGTAATCGCCGGTTATCAGCGCAAGAACAAGGTGCTGAATCCCAAGGAAAAGCGAATTGTGGCCTACCACGAGATCGGCCATGCGCTGGTGGCTGCAAAGCAGACCAACAGCGCCCCGGTGGCCAAGATCACCATTGTACCCCGCACCTCCGGCGCACTGGGCTACACCCTGCAGGTGCCCGAGGAGGAGACCAACCTGCTCAGCCGGGAGGAGGCCTTCAACAAGATTGCCACCTTTACCGGCGGCCGTGCCGCCGAGGAGCTGATCTTCGGCAGCTATACCAGCGGTGCTTCCAACGACATTGAGCAGGCCACCCGTCTGGCCCGGAACATGGTGACCCGTCTGGGCATGAGCAAGGAGTTCGACATGATGGCGCTGGCCACCGTGAACAGCCAGTATCTGGGTGGCGATGTTTCGCTGGCCTGCAGCGAGGGCACTGCGGAGAAGATCGACCAGGAGGTGCTGGAGCTGATCAAATCTGCTCACGCCAAGGCCATGGAAATCCTGAAGGACAACGTGGACAAGCTGCACGAGCTGGCCGCTTTCCTGATGGAGCGGGAGACCATCACCGGCGAGGAATTCATGGAGATTCTGAACCGGCAGCCTGAACCCACAGCCCCGGCACAACAGCAGCTGCCCGGCTGAGAATACAAATAAGCATCCCCGGCACGGCGTTTTTCCACAAAACGCCGTGCCTTTTTGTGTGAGGCGGAACAAAAGCGTTGACAAGGCGGGCACATCTCTCTACAATTTGTTTGCAAGCAAACAAAAAACAGGGGGAATGGATCGTGCAGCAAAATCCTCAGAATCAGGACGTGAGCCTTCAGATCAAAAAGCTGGATAACCAGATTCTGCGGCGCATCCATTCGCTGTATGACCGGCGGCAGATGAAGGAGTGTACCTTGCAGAACATGTGGATCACCGATTTTCTGTTCCATCAGGAGCAGATGGGTGAGCCGGTGTTCCAGCGGGATGTGGAGGAGGAGTTTGCCATCAACCGGGCCACTGCCTCCAAAATGCTGGCGCTGATGGAGGAGAAGGGCCTGATCCGGCGGGTGAGTGACGCACAGGATGGCCGGCGCAAGGCGCTGCAGCTGGAGCCTGCGGGCCGTCAGCTGCAGCAGCGGTATTCCGCCATCCGGCAGGAGCTGGAACGACAACTGGTGAACGGCTTCTCCCCGGAGGAGCTGGAGCAGCTGCGCCGTTTTCTGGCCCGCATGCAGGCCAACCTGTAAGCGGGCGGCCCTGAAAGGGGCAGTTGCCCGCCAATTGTTTGCTACCAAACAAAAGAGGGAAGAGGGAAAGAAATGAAAAGTGATCAGGAACTGTTTCTGCGCACGCCGGTACGAAAAGCGGTGATGCGCATGGCCATCCCCACGGTGATTTCGTCGCTGGTGCTGGTGATTTACAATATGGCCGATACCTTTTTTGTGGGCCAGACCCACGATGCCTGCCAGGTGGCGGCGGTTTCGCTGACCAACGCGGTGTTTGTGATGTACATGGCGGTGGCCAATCTGATCGGCATTGGCGGCAGTGCGACCATCTCGATTTTGCTGGGGCAGAAGGAGGAAAAGCGGGTCAGGGCGGCTTCGGCCTTCTGCTTTTACAGTTCGCTGGCTGTGGGGCTACTGGCTACGGCAGCCATCCTGCTGGGCATGGAACCGCTTTTGCGCATTCTGGGAAGCACGCCGGACACCTGGGAATTTTCCCGGGATTACCTGTTTTATATTGCGGTGGGCGCACCCTTTATTCTGCTGGCCAATTCCTTCGGCCATGTGGTGCGGGGCGAGGGTGCGGCCAACGCCTCCATGCTGGGCGGCATGATCGGTACGGTGGTGAACATTGTGCTGGACCCCCATCTTCATTCTGACGCTGGACATGGGCACTGCCGGTGCAGCCATTGCCACGGTGCTGGGCAATGTGTTCGGTTGCGTATATTATATCTGGTATCTGACCCGTAAAAGTGCAATGCTCTCCATGAATCCCCGGTATCTGGCCGGCTGTGGCCGGATCGCCCGGCGGGTGGTGAGCATCGGAATTCCGGCGGGAATCAATTCAGCCCTGATGAGCATTTCCACCGTGTTGCTGAACAACGCGCTGGTGCCCTATGGCGACACAGCGGTGGCAGCCATGGGCATTGTAACCAAGGTATACATGTTCATCGTATTTGTTCACATGGGGATCACCAACGGCATTCAGCCGTTGCTGGGCTACTGCCACGGGGCCGGGGCAGCAAAGCGATTCCGGGACATTCTGTGGTTCAGCGGAGCACTCACGCTGGTGTGCGGCACACTGCTCAGCGGAATTTACATCGGATTTGCCCCCCAGGTGATCCGGGTGTTCATCGACGACGCCCAGGTGATCGAATACGGCGCCAACATGCTGGTTGCCACTTCGCTGGCCGGGCCGATTCTGGGACTGCTGTTTCTGACCATCAACAGCCTGCAGGCCATGGATCGGCCGATTCCGGCCACGCTGCTTTCGCTGTTCCGTCAGGGGCTGTTTTTCATTCCGCTGCTGTTTGTGCTGGGGCAGGTGTTTGGTCTGAAGGGCATTAATTTCACCCAGACCACTGCGGATTATCTGTCCATTGTCATTGCGCTGTTTCTGCTGGTGCGGGCGCTGCGGAGGCAGCATCCCGCGACCGATTCGGAACAGGGTTGAGGGCGAGCTATTCCGTTTCAAGCCCGGGCATGCTATAATAACCATGTATGCACAAAAAAGAAAACCCCCGCGGCCGGATGTGCGCAGCAGCGCACGGGACCGGGCGGGGCTATACGAAACGGAGAAAATAAAATATGTTATACAGCGAGCTGAAATGCAGCCCCGAAATTTTGCAGGCGGTGGAGCGGATGGGCTTCACCGAGATGACCGAGGTGCAGGAGAAGGCCATCCCGGTGATGATGGCAGGCAAGGACGTAATCGCCAAGGCCCCCACCGGTACCGGCAAAACCTGCGCCTTCGGCATTCCCATCATCGAGCGCATCAATCCCGAGAGCAACAAGCCCCAGGCGGTGATTCTGGCCCCCACCCGTGAGCTGGCCCAGCAGATTGCCGAGGAGCTCACCGAGCTGGCCCATTTCCTGCCCAAGGTACGCATCGTCTGCGTGTACGGCGGCGCCAACATCCAGCGTCAGGCCGAGAAGCTGAAGAAGGGCTGCCAGATCGTGGTGGCCACCCCCGGCCGCCTGATGGACCACATGCACCACAAGAACATCGACGTGAGCGGTGTGACCAGCATCGTGCTGGACGAGGCGGACGAGATGCTGAACATGGGCTTCTACAAGGACGTGCGCCGGATCATTGATTCCATGAAGGCACGCAAGAGCCTGTGCATGTTCAGCGCCACCATCAGCCGCGAGGTGATGGACATTGGCTGGCTCTACCAGCGGGATGCGGAGGAGATCAGCGTGCAGCCGGTGCTGGAAAGCCAGCCCAAGATCCACCAATATAAGTTGCTCACCAACGGCCGCAACAAGCTGGCGGATCTGGCCCAGATCATCATCTCCGGCGAGTACAAGCGGGTGATGGTATTCTGCAACACAAAGTTCACCACCGCCATCCTGACCAACCAGCTGGCCCGGCTGAACTTTGTGGTGGACTGCCTGCACGGCGACCTTTCCCAGAGCGACCGGAACAAGATCATGGCCAGCTTCCGGGAGGGCAACATCGCGGTGCTGGTGGCCACCGACGTGGCCGCCCGCGGCATCGACGTGGACGACGTGGATGCGGTGATCAACTACGATGTACCGGGCGCCAACGAGCACTACACCCACCGCATCGGCCGCACCGGCCGCGCCAAGCGGGAGGGCGTGTCCTACCTGCTGTATACTGCCGAGGAGCAGAAACGGGTGGACGAGCTGCTGCGGCTGACCCGCAACGAGGCCATTCCGGTGCACTGGAACGAGGACCACACCGCCCTGATCGAGGAAAAGGTGGAAAAGGTGGACAAGTTCCAGATCCGCAGCTACTTTTAAACAGTCCCGGGCGAAGTTTGTGGAAAACCTGCCTGCTTTTTGGAATCTGATAACAAGAAAAGCGCATCTCGTCAGGGATGCGCTTTTGTTTGTGTGGCAGAAATTACAGGCCCAGCTGCAGCAGCATTTTCTGCAGGCTCTCGCAGCAGGCAGCCAGCTGATCCTGCTCCTCGGGCAGCAGGGTCACTTCCAGCACCCGCTCACGGCCGTTCGCACCGATCACACAGGGCACACTCATGGCCACCTGCTCCAGATCGTATTCGCCCTGCAGCACGCAGCTTACCGGCAGTACGCAGCGCTCGTTCAGCACAATGGCACGAACCAGCCGGGCCACGCTCTGGGCAATGCCGCTGGAGGTGAAGCCCTTCAGCTTCAGCACCCGCAGGCCGGAGGCCTTGGTGTCCGCCAGAATTTTTTCCTTGTCCAGCGCGGCGCTCAGGCCGAAGGCCCGGGGCAGCTCATCCACCGGGATGCCGGCCACGTTTACCATGCTCCAGGGGATGAAGGCGCTTTCGCCATGCTCACCCAGCAGATAGCCGTGCACGTTCTTGGAGTCCACGTCGCACTGGGCGGCGATGAGCTGACGCATGCGGGCAGTGTCCAGCAGGGTGCCGGTGCCGAAGATCTTGTCGGCCGGGTAGTTGTATTTGGTCTGGGCGAAGTAGGTGACCAGATCCACCGGGTTGGTGACCACGATCAGGATGGCGCTGCGGGTGTAGCGGGTGATCTCGGCCATCACCGCGTCCATCACGGCAATGTTCTTCTCCGCCAGCACCCGGCGGTCGTTGTCGCCGGCCTGAATGCTGGGGCCGGCGGTCATCACGATGATGGAGGCATCCGCGCAGTCAGCGTAGCTGCCCACCCGGATGGTGGTGTTGGTGGAGTAGGCAAAGGATGTGGTGTGCAGAGCGTCCAGCACCTCGCCCAGAGCCTTGTCCTCGTTGGCATCGATCACCACGATCTCGCTGACCACACTCTGGGCCAGAATGGCGTTCAGAGTAGCGCTGCCCACCATGCCGGCGCCGATCAGCACCAGCTTGCCTTCTTTCATACGCATAAGGGGATTCCTCCTAACAATCTCATTGGGATGTGCCGTGGCGGCACAGAAAAAAGCCAGAGCACGCATCGGAAGGTTCCGGGCGACACTCTGGCTTTTATTATGAAACAGAAGGGGGGCTTTGTCAATCTGCATAAAACAGGAAAAAGATTTTTGGCAGACTGGCCAAAGTCCTGACCGGGGCAGAAATCCCCGGTTAACAGGATGGAAATTCAGAATCTTCGGAATCAGCCGTTTCGTCGGGCGCATTCAGGAAGGCGTTCATCCATTCCCCGGCTTCCTGCTGCCGGTCGCGCTCCACATACAGGTCGTATCCCAGCAGGGAGGTGCCCAGATAGGTGCTGGAGGCCTTGCCCAGTGTGCCGGATTCCTGGATATGACAGGGAATGCCGTTGTCCTCCAGAATTTCCGCCAGCATTCCGGCCAGCGCATAGTCCGGCAGGTTGGCCAGATGAACCGGATCCTGCAGAGTGTGATGGCCGGGCCGGTTCTTGAGGGAAAAGCTCCATTCCGCGCGGGGCATCGGCTCCAGAGAGCCTCCGCACCGGGGGCAGACCAGAGAGCCGTCCGGTGCGCTGCACCGGCAGTGAGAACACCAGAGCATACAGACACTTCCTTTCCAAGAGAAAACGCTTTTTCCTTATTATAGCATACGGCCGCGCACTGTGCCCGGAAAAGAAACGGCCCGCTCCCCTTGAGGGAACGGGCCGTTTGGCGTTTTATGTTTTTGCAGATTACATGCTCTCGGGTACGGTGACCTTGAACATGGTCAGCACGTTGGCAATCACCTGCTTGACCGCCAGGCACAGGGCCAGACGGGCCTGACGAGCAGCGGGCTCCGCGTCCTTGATGCGGCAGGCGTTGTAGAACTTGTGGAAGGAGCCGGCCAGATCGATCACATAGCGGGTGATACGGGCGGGCTCGTAGTTCTTGGCGCTGGTCACGATCTCGGCGGGGAAGGCGCTCACGGCACGGATCAGCTCCAGCTCGGCAGGCTCGGTGAACTGGTAACCGGCCCAGGCGGTGTGGCCTTCGTAGGAGATGCCCTCGCTGGCCAGCTTCTTCACGATGGAGCAGATGCGGGCGTGGGCATACTGCACATAGTATACCGGGTTGTCGCTGTCCTCCTTCACGGCCAGATCCAGGTCAAAGTCCATCTGGCTGCCGGCCTCACGCAGGTTGAAGAAGAAGCGGGCGGAATCGATGGGCACCTCGTCCA
The DNA here is from genome assembly GCF_964241245.1 of Allofournierella massiliensis. Classification (NCBI taxonomy): domain Bacteria; kingdom Bacillati; phylum Bacillota; class Clostridia; order Eubacteriales; family Oscillospiraceae; genus Allofournierella; species Allofournierella massiliensis. Next base: position 64,960 of record NZ_CAXSWZ010000011.1, on the reverse strand, counting down.
GCAGGTCGGTCAGGGTGATGGCCTTGCCGGTCCGCTTGCTCATGCGCACCTGCTGGCCGTCCTTCACCAGCTTGACCAGCTGCATCAGGATCACGTCCAGATCCTCGCCGTTCAGGCCCACAGCGTCCATGGCGCCCTTCATGCGGGCCACATGGCCGTGGTGGTCGGCGCCCCAGATGTCGATGGCCTTGTCGAAGCCGCGCACGGCCAGCTTGTTGTAGTGGTAGGCGATGTCCGCCGCGAAGTAGGTGGGAATGCCGTTGGCGCGCACCAGCACCTCGTCCTTGGCCTCGTCCTCATCCTTGCGCTTGTTGGCTGCGCCGTACTTCTCGCTGAACTGAGCGCTCTTGTACATGATGGCGCCGTCCTCGGCCTTGTAGCAGGCGCCGGTGGCCAGCAGCTTGTCGATCACGGCCTGCACCGCGCCGGAGTCGTGCAGGGTGCTCTCGCGGAACCACACATCGTAGGTGATGCGGTACTTTGCCAGATCCCGCTCCAGACCGGCGATGTTCTTGGGCAGGCCGTAGTTGATCAGGGCCTGCTTGCGGGTCTCCTCGTCGGCGTCCACATACTTGTCGCCCTCGATGGCGGCGAATTCGCTGGCCAGAACCTTGATGTCCTCGCCCTGATAGCCGTCCTCGGGGAAGGGCACGGCCTCCTCGCCCTTGAAGTGCTGCAGATAGCGGGCGGACAGGCTCTTGCCGAACTTCTGGATCTGGTTACCCGCGTCGTTCACATAGAACTCACGGGTCACGTCGTAGCCGGCCCAGTCCATCACAGCGGCCAGGCAGTCGCCCAGAGCGCCGCCGCGGGCGTTGCCCAGGTGCATGGGGCCGGTGGGGTTGGCGGAAACGAATTCCACGTTGATCTTCTTGCCCTCACCGAAATCGGTGCGGCCGTACTGCTCGTTCAGGGTTGCACCATAAACCACGCTGGAAAACCAGCCCGGAGCCAGGAACAGGTTGATGAAGCCGGGGCCGGCCACCTCAACTTTGGAGAAGATGCTGTTTTCCAGGCTGGGCAGATGGGCCAGAATGGCATCGGCAATCTGGCGGGGAGCCTTTTTGAACACCCGGGCGCCGGCCATGGCCAGGTTGCTGGCCACGTCGCCGTTCTTCACGTCGCCGGGGATCTCCACGATGAAGTCGGGCAGATCGGTCTGGGGCAGCTCACCGGCGGCCATGGCAGCCTGAGCGGCCTGGGTAAGCAGGGCGCGGGCCTCGTCCAGCGCAGCCTTGCGGGGGTTGTAGTTCTTGTAGGTTTCCTTCATCTCAGCGATCATGGATTCGTATTCCGTATTGGTCATAGTGATCGGTATTCCTTTCCTTTTAAACTTTGCAGGCGCGTGCCGCGCCGGGAACATCAAAGGGGAGTGCGCTCGGCTTTTTTCACGGTGATGGTTACCAGATTGCGGCTGAGGACCACATCCTGATCAGCATCCAGCGTGTAGCTGAACTTCACCTGGCCGCCCTCGTCGGAGAGCTGACTTTCAATCTCGTCAGCGGCCACGCCCAGCGTCATGGAGCCGTAGCCGGTTTCGTAGTGGCACAGATGGCGGGTGCCTTTTTCAATGATCAGCTGGCTGGCGGCGGGGCCGAAGCGCAGCATGGCAACCTTCCGGCCGTCCTCAGCCACCTTCACAGTGGTGGTGCAGCCGGCGTAACCGGTGGTTTCGCTTTCCTTGTAGGTGATGAAAAAGCTGCCGCCCCGGCGCACAAAGCTGCCGCGGGTCATCAGCTCCACCGAATCGGTCTCGCCGGCCTGCTCCATGCGGCCGTCAATTCGGATGAGAAAATCCTCGTTCATGGGATGGCGGGGACCTCCTTTTGGGTTCAGTATTGCTCAATGGCGATCTGGCTGGCCGTACCCTCGCCCTGAGGGCCGATGAACAGCCGGACCGCTGAGGAGAAGCTCTCCGGGGAGTCGCTCATGAAATAGCGGGTGGTGCCCTGCCCGGCATCACTGAGCAGATTCATTCGGGTCAGCATATCCCGGGTTTTGAGGGCTGCCTCCCGGCCGGAATCGATCAGGGTCACATCGGGGCCCATCACCTGTGCAATGATGTGGGCGATGAGCGGGTAGTGGGTGCAGCCCAGAATCAGGGTGTCCACCCCTTTGGCGCGGATTTCGTCCAGATACTCGTGGGCAATGGCGGTGGTGATGGGGTCGTTCGGGCCCACATAGCCGTTTTCCACCAGCGGCACGAACATGGGGCAGCTTCTGGTGAAGATCTCGGCATCGGGCAGAATGTCCCGGATGCGGGTCTCGTAGCTGCGGCTGCGGATGCTGGCCGGGGTGGCAATCACGCCGATGCGGCTGTTTTTCGTGGCGGCCGCTGCTGCGGCTACCGCCGCACCCACCACGCCCACATAGGGCACAGGAAGCGCCTCGGTGTAGGATTTGGGCAGGGTGCTGCTCACCGTGCCACAGGCGGCCAGAAGAAATTTCACGTCCTGGCTGAGCAAAAAGCGGATGTCCTGCTCGGCGTACTGGCGAATGGTCTCCGGGCTGCGGGTACCGTAGGGCACCCGGCCGGTGTCGCCGAAGTAGACGATGTCCTCCCCGGGCAGCATGACCTGCAGCTGACGTACCGCCGTCAGGCCGCCCATGCCGGAATCGAACACGCCGATGGGCCGCTTATCCATGGCGTACCCCCGCGCGCTCCAGCGCAAGGCCAATCAGCTCATCCAGCAGCTGATCGATGGGCTTGCCCGCATCTTCCATCAGTTTGGGATACATGCTGATGGAGGTGAAACCGGGCAGGGTGTTGATCTCGTTGAGCAGGATGGTGTCGCCGTTTTCCACGAAAAAGTCCACCCGGGCAAGGCCCTCGCAGCCCAGAGCCCGGTAGGCCTTTTCCGCCTGGGCCTTCACCCGGTCCAGCACCTCCTCGCTCAGGTGAGCGGGGATCACGGTGCGGCTGGTGCCCAGCACGTATTTGTCCTCGTAGGTGTAGAAGGCTTCGCTGGCCAGAATCTCGCCGGGGCGGGTGGAGACGCAGACCTGGTTGCCGATTACCGCGCATTCCACCTCCTGGCCCTGCACAAAGCGCTCAAAGACCACCTTGTTGTCCTCGGCCAGGGCCACCTGAATGGCCTTTTCCAGCTCGGCCCTGTTCGAGGCCTTGCTGATGCCCACGCTGCTGCCCGCGTTGGCGGGCTTCACGAAGATGGGGTAGTGGAGCTTTTCGGCCAGGCGGGCCTCCAGCGCGTCAAAATCCGCGCAGTCGTGCCGGCTGGCCCAGTCCCAGGCGCAGCGGTCGATGTCTGCCGCATCCATCAGGGTGTTGGCCACCGCTTTGTCCATGCAGACGGCGCTTGCCAGTACGCCGCAGCCCACATAGGGAATGCCTGCCAGCTCCAGCAGGCCCTGAACGGTGCCGTCCTCGCCGTTCTTGCCGTGCAGGGCGGGGATCACCACATCCATGGGCAGCACCGCCCAGGTGCCGTCGTGACGGCAGAGCACCAGGCCGTGATCCGAGCGGTCGGGGCTGATCATGCAGGGCACGCAGGAGGGGTCCTGCTCCCAGCTGCCGTCCGCCATTTTTTCAATGGGGCCGGAGTAGTACAGCCACCGGCCGTCCCTGGTGATGCCCACAGTATAAAGATGATAGGAGGAGGGCTTGAGCGCCCGGGCAATGGTGCTTGCCGAAACGCGGCTCACCTCGTGTTCACTGGAAACGCCGCCGAAGAGCAGCGCCACATTGAGTTTGTTCATAGCTGCAAAGACCTTTCTCTCAAAGGGAATAATAAACGCAATTTACTCCAAACATTGAACCGGCCAGAGGCGGTTGCACATAAGTACTCTAATAATACCATAAAAATGCCTTGGCCGCTATGGGCAAAAGGTAAAAGGCGGCCGGGCAGGCCGAAAAAAATCTGTGGGTTTGGTATTGACGGCCCCGGCGGGATGTGCTATGATGATTACACCTCATTTTGCAGGCTTATTTTTTTGTGCCTTTTTTCAGGGTACGGCCTGCAAGCACGAGGGAGGCTAAACAAACCGTTAAATGGAGGTGCCGAAGACAAATGAGAGTGAAAATCACCCTGGCCTGCACTGAGTGCAAACAGCGCAACTACAACACCATGAAGAACAAGAAGAACAGCCCTGACCGGCTCGAGATGAAGAAGTATTGCCGTTTCTGCAAGAAGCATACTGTCCATCGCGAGACCAAGTAAGAAAGGCGGGAACATCCATGGCTGAAAATACTGCCAAGAAGCCCGGTTTTTTTGCTAAGGTCAAAAATTGGTTCAAAGGGATCGGGAAGTTCTTCCGCGACACCAAGAGCGAACTGAAAAAGGTGGTTTGGCCCTCCAAGAGCCAGATCATCAACAACAGCATCGTGGTGCTGGTGGTTATGATCATTTCCGCCATCGTCATCCTGCTGCTTGACCTGCTGTTCGGCGAGGTCATGCATCTGGTGCTGCAGGCCGCTGCAAATCTGTAAAGCGGCCGCATCCTGAAAAGCGGAAGGGAGTAAACGTATGGCAGAACAGGCAATGTGGTATGTTGTGCATACCTATTCCGGTTATGAAAACAAAGTGGCACAGAACCTTGAGACCATCGTGGCCAACCGCCGCCTGCAGGATCTGATCCATGAAGTGAAGGTTCCGGTTATGATGGAGCCCGAAATCAAGGACGGCAAGGAGCGCATGGTCGAGCGCAAAATCTTCCCCGGTTATGTGCTGGTGAAGATGGTCATGACCGACGAAAGCTGGTACATCGTACGCAACTGCCGCGGTGTAACCGGGTTCGTGGGCCCCTCGTCCAAGCCGGTGCCCCTGTCTCAGGCAGAGGTGGACAAGCTGGGCGTGGAGACCGTGACCGAGCCCACTGTGGACTACGAAGTGGGCGACAATGTGGAGATCAACGCAGGTCCTCTGGAGGGCTTCGTGGGTCTTGTGGAAGAGATCGACATGGAGCATCGCAAGGTGCGCGTGAAGGTTTCGATGTTCGGGCGCGAAACGCCCGCAGAACTGGAGCTGGATCAGGTCAAACCCCTGTGACAGCAAAAACCCTTATGGTAAGAGCCGCTATATGCGGTTTTTATAGGGCGCTGGCGGTTGCCGGTGCCCGTGGGAGGGCCGGATAAGCCCGGCCCGCTAGCTTACCACAAATTTTGGAGGTGCATTTAAAATGGCGCAAAAAGTAACTGGCTATATTAAGCTGCAGATCCCCGCCGGCAAAGCGACTCCGGCTCCCCCTGTTGGTCCCGCTCTGGGCCAGCACGGCGTGAACATCATGGCGTTCACCAAGGAATTCAATGAGCGTACCCAGAAGGACATGGGCTACATCATCCCGGTTGTTATCACCGTGTATGCTGACCGTTCCTTCAGCTTCATCACCAAAACTCCTCCGGCCCCTGTGCTGATCAAGAAGGCCTGCGGCATCGAGAGCGGTTCCGGCGTTCCCAACAAGACCAAGGTGGCCACCATCACCAAGGCTCAGCTGGAAGAGATCGCCAAGACCAAGATGCCCGACCTGAATGCTGCCAACCTGGAAAGCGCTGTCAGCATGATCGCCGGCACCTGCCGCAGCATGGGTGTTACCGTAACCGAGTAATCACCCCGCTGGATTCGTGGGAGGAACTTAAATCCGATAGACCACACAGGAGGAAAAAGTAATGAAACATGGTAAACACTATGTCGACAGCGCCAAGCTGATCGACCGCTCTAAGCTGTATGAGGCCGACGAGGCTCTGGCTCTGTGCTGCCAGACCGCCAAGGCCAAGTTTGACGAGACCGTTGAGCTGCACGTCCGCCTGGGCGTTGACAGCCGCCACGCTGACCAGCAGGTTCGCGGCGCTGTTGTGCTGCCTCACGGTACCGGCCGCGACGTTCGCGTTATCGCCATCTGCAAGGGCGATGCCGCCAAGGCCGCTGAGGAAGCCGGCGCGATGATGGTTGGCGACGCTGACCTGATCGCCAAGATCCAGAACGAAGGCTTTGTTGACTTCGACGTTCTGGTTACCACTCCCGACATGATGGGCCAGGTTGGCCGTCTGGGTAAGGTTCTGGGCCCCCGTGGTCTGATGCCCAACCCCAAGGCCGGCACCGTTACTCCCGACATCGGCCGCGCTGTTACCGAAGCCAAGGCCGGTAAGATCGAGTACCGTCTGGACAAGCAGAACATCATCCATGTGCCCGTGGGCAAGGCCAGCTTCGGCGCTGAGAAGCTGGGCGAGAACCTGCGCACCGTGATGGACGCCATCGTGAAGGCCAAGCCCGCTGCTGCGAAGGGCCAGTACATCAAGAGCGCCACCGTGGCTACCACCATGGGCCCTGGCATCAAGATGAACGGCGCCAAGTTCGGCGGCTAATCACAGCCTGACGGCTGCGAGGATGCAGACCGCTGCCCCGCGCAAACCGCGGGGCGGCTTTTTTGCGAAAAATCGCAAAAAATCACTTGACAAATCCGCGCGCTTTGCGGTATACTATTCATGCTGTTTTTAAGACAGCAGGTGCTCATGTGATATAAGGAGCATAAGAGGCCATCCCGCCCGCCTGCCGAGAAGCCGCGTAAATTTGCCTTGTGTATGTTTATGCCCCTTTCTTGGCCAAGCCGGGAAAGGGGCTTTTTGTGCGAAGTAGAAGTTACGAAGGTTTGAAACGAGGTGAATCGAAATGCCCAGTGCAAAAATTCTGAGCGAGAAGCAGGCTTATGTTGCCGCTCTGAAGGAGAAGATCGCCGCTTCCGTTGCCGGTGTGGTCGTTGACTACAAAGGCATCAACGTGGCCGATGATACCAAGCTGCGTAAGGAGCTGCGTGAGGCTGGCGTTGAGTATGCGGTTGTGAAGAACACCATGCTGCGTCTGGCCCTGAAGGATACCGAGCTGGAGGCTATGAGCGAAGTGCTGGAAGGCACCACCGCCATCGCCATCGCCCACGAGGATCCCATGGCTGCTGCCCGCATCCTGTGCAAGTACGCTGAGGCGTCCAAGGGCGCTTACAACGTAAAGATCGGCTACATGGAAGGCGCTGTTATGCCCAAGGAAGAGGTTGAGGCCATCGCCAAGCTGCCCAACCGCGAAGGCATGCTGTCCATGTTTGCTGGCGCTCTCACCAGCACCCTCAGCGGTCTGGCCGTTGCTATGCAGGCCTACGCCGACAAGTGCGAGGAAGAGCCCGCTGCGTAAGTTACGCAATTTCCCGTCCGGGCGGTGCGCATAAGCGCTGCCGCTGAACGAACATCATTTTAAAATTGAGTACATTGGAGGTATATGACAATGGCTTCTGAGAAAATCACCAAAATCATTGACGCTGTTAAAGAGCTGACCGTTCTGGAGCTGAAGGAACTGATCGACACCTACTGCGAAGAGTTCGGCGTTTCCGCCGTGGCTGCTGCTGCTCCCGCTGCTGCTGGCGCTGCTGCTCCCGCTGCTGAGGAGAAGACCGAGTTCGACGTTGTGCTGGCTGAGGTTGGCGCCAACAAGATGGCCGTTATCAAGGCTGTTAAGGAAGCTACCGGTCTGGGCCTGAAGGAGGCCAAGGAGCTGGTTGACAACGCTCCCAAGACCCTGAAGGAAGCTGCTTCCAAGGCTGACGCCGAGGAAATGAAGAAGAAGCTGGAAGAAGCCGGCGCCAAGATCGAGCTGAAGTAAGTTCTGCTTCTTGCCTGATTGAGCATCTGCAAGGCCGCCGCCCGTTTTGGGCGGCGGCTTTTGTTTTGCTTTTTTGCGGGGATAATGCCCAAGGGGCGGGCGACTGCGTCGAAAACTTGTGTATGAAAATATAAAATTTGCGGATAAAATTGAAAATATGATGCGCGTATGCTATACTGATTCACATGTTTTGCAAAAACGTGCGCAAAATTTATATTTTCAGCATAGGGAGGCGATTGCCATGTGCGGCATCGTTGGATATTCGGGAAAGGCCGGCAGTCTGGACGTTCTGCTGGAAGGGCTGCATAAACTGGAATACCGGGGCTATGACTCGGCAGGTGTGGCGTTGAGCTATCCGGATGGCATCCGGGTGGCGAAGGCACAGGGTCGGCTGAGTGCACTGGAGGAAAAGCTGGCCGGGCTGCACCTGCCGGACAGCGGCTGTGGCATCGGCCATACCCGCTGGGCCACCCATGGTGCGCCCAGCGATGTGAACAGCCACCCCCACTCGGCAGCCCGGGTAAGTCTGGTCCACAACGGCATCATCGAAAACTACGCCCAGCTGCGGGAATATCTGGTCCGCAAAGGGTACGAATTCTGCAGTGAGACCGACAGCGAGGTGCTGGTCAAGCTGATGGATCACAACTATCAGGGCGACCCGCTGGATGCCATGCGCCGCACGCTGGCTCAGGTGCGGGGCAGCTATGGCCTTGCCATTCTGTTCCGGGACCGGCCGGGTGTGATCTACGGCGCACGGAAGGACAGCCCGCTCATCGTGGGCTGCGGCGAGGGAGAGAACTTTCTGGCCAGTGACATTCCGGCTCTGCTGCGGCATACCCGCACCTACATCGCGCTGGAGGAGGGCGATATGGTGGAGCTGAAGCCGGACAGCATCCGCCTGTTTGACCGGCTGGGTCAGCCGGTGGAGCGCCCCCGGATGGAAGCTCAGTGGGAAATGGAGGCCGCGGAAAAGGGCGGCTATCCCCATTTCATGCTCAAGGAAATTTACGAGCAGCAGGCGGCATTGCAGGCTACCATCGGTCCCCGTATCAAGGGCGGCCTGCCGGATTTGAGCGAGTGCGGCCTGACCGACGAATATCTGAAAGGGCTGACCGGCATTCACATCGTGGGCTGCGGCACCGCCATGCATGCGGGTATGGTGGGTCGCACCGCCATTGAAAAGATGGCCCGGCTGCCTGCCTTCACCCAGATTGCCAGTGAATTCCGTTACAGCGACCCCATTCTTCATCCGGGGGATCTGGTGGTCATCATCAGCCAGAGCGGCGAAACGCTGGATACGCTGGCGGCCCTGAAGCTGGCGAAGGAAAAGGGCGCCAGAACGCTGGCGGTGGTCAACGTGGTGGGGTCCTCCATCGCCCGCGCAGCAGACTGGACAATCTACACCCACGCCGGGCCGGAGATCGCGGTGGCCAGCACCAAGGCATACAGTGTGCAGCTGGCGGTGATGTATCTGCTGGCGCTGCGGCTGGCACTGGCCCGGGGTACTCTGGACGAGCACGAGGTGGGCTATCTGACCGAGCAGCTGCAAAAAGCCCCCGCGTTGCAGAAGCCGCTGCTGGAAAACTGCGATCAGATCCAGTATCTGGCCAGCCAGTTCATGAACAGCAGCGACCTGTTCTTCATGGGCCGGGGGTTTGACTATTCGCTGTCGCTGGAGGGCAGCCTGAAGCTGAAGGAGATCAGTTATGTGCACAGCGAGGCTTACGCGGCCGGTGAGCTGAAGCACGGCACCATTTCGCTGGTTACCGAGGGTACCCCGGTGATTGCGCTGGCCACTCAGGACGATGTGTTTGAAAAAACGTTGAGCAACGTGAAAGAGGTCAAAACACGGGGCGCACGGGTGATCCTGCTGTGCAAGGAGGAAGCGACGGTGCCTGAGGGTGCGGCGGACTATGTGGTGCGCCTGCCCCGGCTGGAAAGCGTGTTCATGCCGCTTTTGATGATCGTGCCGCTGCAGCTGTTCGCCTATTATATGAGCGTTCTGCGGGGCTGCGACGTGGATAAGCCCCGCAACCTGGCCAAGAGCGTGACCGTGGAATGAGACGTTCCCGGAAATTTACCGGAAACGGACAAAGGGGTTGCAAAGGCTGCGGCAGCTGTTTATAATGGGCCTGAAAACGATTCCAGAAAAGGAGCGTGCAGAAACCATGGAACGGCAATGGTGGCACAACAAGACGGCCTATCAGATCTGGCCGAAAAGCTTTTACGATTCCAACGGCGACGGGGTGGGCGATCTGCCCGGCATCACCGCGAAACTGGATTATCTGAAGGAGCTGGGTGTGGACATCATCTGGCTGTCACCGGTGTACCAGAGTCCGCTGGCGGATCAGGGCTACGATATCTCGGATTATCAGGCCATCGACCCGCGCTTCGGTACCATGGAGGACATGGACCATCTGCTGGAGGAAGCCAAAAAACGGGACATCCGACTGGTGATGGATCTGGTGGTGAACCACTGCTCGGATGAGCACATCTGGTTCCGGAGGGCTGTGGCAGACCCGGAGGGCCCATACGGGCAGTATTTCTACTTCCGCAAGGGCAAAAACGGCAAGCCGCCCTGCAACTGGCGGGGATACTTCGGCGGCAGTGTGTGGAGCCTTGTGCCCGGCCAGACGAATCTGTACTATCTGCATCTCTTCCACAAAAAGCAACCGGATCTGAACTGGGAGAACCCGGCCCTGCGTCGGGAAATTTACAGCATGATCAACTGGTGGCTGGACAAGGGCGTGGCGGGTTTCCGCATCGACGCCATTGTGAACATCAAAAAGGATCTGGGCTTCCGGGATTATCCGGCAGACCGGCCGGACGGCCTTTCCGATTGCCGCAGGATGCTCACCGAGCCCGGCGTGGCCGAGGGGCTGGGGGCGTTTCTGGAAGAGATGAAGCGGGAGACCTTCGCGCCCCACAAGGCCTTCACGGTGGGTGAAGTGTTCGACACCGACCCCGCCCGGCTGGCGGAGTTCATCGGCCCGGAGGGGCACTTCTCCACCATGTTCGACTTCGCGCCCACCTGCCTGGGGAAGGATGCGCAGGGCTGGGCAAGGGCAAAACAGCCCACCACTACCCAGTACCGGGATGCCTGCTTTGCCTCCCAGCGGCAGGCGGCGGGCGTGGGTTTTCTGGCCAACATCATCGAAAACCACGACGAGCCCCGGGGCGTGAGCCATTACCTGCCCCAAGGCGAGGAGGAAAATGAGCAGGCCAAGACCTGCCTTGCCACCGCCAGCGTGCTGCTGCGGGGAATTCCGTTTTTGTATCAGGGGCAGGAGCTGGGCATGACCAACACCCGGTTTGAGAGCATCGGGGATATGGACGATGTGAGCAGCCATGGCGAGTATGCCGCCTGCCTGGATCTGGGCCTGAGCGAAGCCAAGGCGCTGGCTGCCTGCGCCCATTACAGTCGGGACAATGCCCGCACGCCCGTGCAGTGGACTGGTGGCCCCAATGCCGGGTTTACCATCGGAACGCCCTGGATTCGTGTGAACCCCAACTACACCCGCATCAACGCCGAGGAGCAGCAGGCCCGGCCGGATTCGGTACTGAACTGGTACAAAAAGCTGCTGGCCCTGCGCAAAGACCCTCAGTGGGAGGAAGCGCTGGTGTGGGGCGACTGTGAGCCGGTGCTGGAGGAAGAGGAGGGCCTGATGGCCTACCGGCGCACCGGCGGCGGAAAAACGCTGCTGGTGGTCTGCAACCTGAGTGAGCTGCCCCGCAGTCTGGCGCTGCCGGGGATCATCCGTCAGGTACTGCTCAACAATCAGGAAGGCGGCCCGCAGCCGGGCTTCGACCGGTTTGCCGCTCAGCCCTGGCAGGCCGTGGTGCTGGAGATGGAGCCTTGAGGAAAAATACAGACGGATTTTCAACAGAAAAAGCCTGCCGCCGTGGAAAACTCCACGGCGGCAGGCTTTTTGTATATGCGGGCGACAGGGAAATCTCAGGCGGGACGAAGGGCTGCGCGCAGCCGGTCTGCACAGGCGAAGCAGACAAAGACCGGAATGCACAGCAGAAACCAGTAGAAGCTGAATCGGGGGCAGATCTGGCCCCACAGGTTGCCCCACCGGTCGGAGTAATCCCAGATGCCCATGCCCAGCATCCGATTGCAGATAAGCCCCATGGCCAGCTCTAGGCCGGTGGTGCAGCCTGAGCCCACAGCGCAGCGGGCCAGCAGCGGCACCCGGCGGGGAAGGACACAGTCCAGGCCGCGGAGCACCAGCAGGATCACCCCGCCTGCGGCCAGCATGGTCCAGTGGGTATAGCCCCGGTAGAGCAGTTCAATCTGCCCGTAGCCGAAGGCTCCCACAAAGAACAACGTTGTGTTTAGCAGCATAAAAACATCACCCGGGGAATAGTGTTCCCCGGGTGATGCTGTTTTATTTATGAAAAATCAGTCCGCCGATTTTCCGGTGACCTTGCTCAGGTCGGTGAGCAGCTTGTGCTGGCAGTCCCACAGCTTCTGAGAAAGGTCCACATAATACTTGTGGGGATACTCAAAACGGCGCATTTCCTCCCACAGGTTTTCCAGCTGCACGGTGCAGCGTTCCCGAATCTGGGTCACGTTGGGCCGCTCGTAGACCAGCTTGCCGTTCTCGTAGATGGGGGTGGTCAGGCAGACCGCGGAGCAGTTGGTGTAGGTGCGCTCCTTCCAGGTCTGGAAGGGATCGAACAGGGTCAGGCCGTCGCCCACCTCCACCTCTTCGTCATAAACGGTCACATAGTCCGCCATGGCCTTTTTGGTGTAGTGGTCGTAGATGCGCCACACCTTTTTCAGCAGGGGAATGGTCAGCTTTTCGGTGCTCTCGCTTACCTTGATCTTGGGGATGTAGTCCTCGCCGTCCTTCACCGCGGCCAGCTTGTACACACCGCCGAACACCGGATCGCTCTTGGCGGTGATCAGGTTCTCACCAATGCCGAAGCTGTCGATTTTGGCCTCCTGCAAAATCAGATCCCGCACGATGTATTCGTCCAGGCTGTTGGAGGCGCAGATGCCGCAGTCCTCGTAACCGGCAGCGTCCAGCATCTTGCGGGCCTTTTTGGACAGATAGGCAATGTCGCCGGAGTCGATGCGGATGGCCACCGGGCGCTTGCCCTGGGGCTTCAGTACCTCATCGAACACCTTGATGGCGTTGGGCACGCCGCTCTTCATCACGTTATAGGTGTCAACGAGAAGTACACAGGAATCGGGATACAACTCTGCATATTTTTTGAAGGCTTCGTATTCGCTGGGGAACATCTGCACCCAGCTGTGGGCCATGGTACCGGAGGCGGGGATGCCGAAATCACGGGCAGCCATCACACAGCTGGTGGAGGAGCAGCCGCCGATGTAGGCGGCGCGGGCGCCGTAAACAGCGGCGTCGTAGCCCTGAGCCCGGCGGGCGCCGAACTCCATCACCGGGCGGCCCTGGGCGCTGCGCACGATGCGGTTGGCCTTGGTGGCCACCAGGCACTGGTGGTTGATGGTGACCAGCAGCAGGGTCTCCAGCAGCTGGCACTCGATGGAGGGGCCCTCCACGGTTACAATGGGCTCGCGGGGGAAGATGGGGGTGCCTTCGGGAATGGCCCAGATGTTGCAGTGCAGCTTAAAGTGGCTCAGATAGTCCAGGAAGCGCTCGTTGAACACCCCGGTGCCACGCAGGTAGTCGATGTCTTCCTGGGTGAATTTCAGGTTTTCCACCGCATCGATGAAGGTGTCCAGGCCGGCCATGATGGCAAAGCCGCCTCCGTCAGGGATCTTGCGGAAGAACATATCGAACACACTGATTTTGTCCTCGTAGCCTTCCTCCAGGTACCCGGCGGCCATGGTGAGCTCATAAAAGTCCATGATGGTGGTCAGGTTGCGTTTCACATCCAACATAAAGCTCCAACTCTCTCTCAAATGAATTTGGGCCAGGCCGCGGCAAGGGCGGCAGGGCTCTTCACAGCACCCGAAGGGCGCGGGAAACAACAGGTCGCGGTCACAGCGAGGGGCGGCGGGGCCGGCGGTTGCTCTTGCGTGTGGCCTGATAACGGTAATAGAGGAGCACATAGGCAACAACGGTCACAGCGCTCACACAGAGCAGTACCTTGAAGTACAGCCCGCCGAAAAACTCCCCGATTTTGGACAGGGTGAACAGAAGCATGTTGCGGTCCAGATCCCGGTCGGCGGTGAGCTCCACTACGCCGATGGTCTGGCCGGAAAGGGAAAGGGTCACGGTGCCGATCACATCGCCCTTTTTCACCGGGGCGGTGACGTATTCCGGCAGCTGGAAGGTTTTCTGGGTCACGCTTTCATCGGTGTTCTTGGGCAGGATGGTCATCATATCATCTGCGGGGAAGAGCATCACGGTATCGGCGTCGGTGGAATATCTCACCTTTACCTCTGCCAGCGGTTCGCCGGTTTTCATGGCAGGCTGGATGGCGAAATTCTCAAACACCCAGTCCATCAAAAGGCCGGTCTCGTAGGAGGCGGGGTGGTCCTTCTGGTAAGGGTAGGGGTCGCAGGAGACCGGGCTGTTCAGCACTACGCTGATGTAGGTCTCGCCGGTGTCCGGGCTGGTGTGCCAGGCGGCCAGATTCTGCCAGTCCTCCAGCGAGCCGGTTTTGCCGCCCTTGGTATATTTGCGGTAATATTCTGCGCCGGGCCCCTCGTAGATCATCATATTGGTGGTGTAGAGGTTGTAGGGGTTGGAGGCAGAGTAGCGGCTGGGCATGAAGTCCTGGCCCATGTCCCACTTGACGGTGCCCATGATCTCCCGCAGCACGTCAAAGCTCATGGCATAGCGCAAGATCAGGTAAAGATCCCGGGCGGTGGTCACATTGTCGATGCTCATGCCCACCGGGTCCACAAAGGTGGTACCGGTGCAGCCGATCTCCTTGGCCTTGCTGTTCATCATGTAAACGAAGTTGTCGATGTTGCCGCCGCTCACTGTGCTGGCCAGGATCATGGCGGCATCGGCGGCGCTGGGCACCAGGCAGGCGTACAGCAGGCTGCGCAGCGTGTGGGGCTCGCCCAGTCGGATATCCGCATTGGCCAGGGCGCCGTGCTCCAGACCGAAGGTGTAGATGGTGTCCCGAATATAGGCGGAGGACTCGCCGGTCACGGTGTCCAGCTGGTCCTGATACTGCTCCATCACCAGAATGGCGGTCATCAGCTTGGTGGTGCTGGCGGCGGGCAGCGATTCCTCGCTGTTCTTTTCATATACGATGATGTTGGTGTCGGTGTTCACGATGTAGGCGGCCTTGCCGGAAATTTCGAAGGGGGGCTCAAACCCCACCGCCCCGGCGGGCAAAGCGAAAACAGCCGCCATAAAAACCAGAGCGAGCAAAAGCGCGGTGAATTTTTTCATGTGGACTTTTCCTTTTAAACGCGTTAAAATGTTTAGTGCGAAACCGCTCGAACCCGGCGCCGGAAGGCGGGGGAACGCGGTGGGACAAACGGGCAGAATGCCCGAAAAAAGCGATTTGATCCCGGGCAGAATGCCCAGTGATTTACCTTGTATTATAGCATTTTTTACAGGGTTTATAAAGTGTTTTTCTGGTGAAAGGTGGGCGGTAAGGCTTGATTTATGTGACCGGCGATATCCACGGTGAGGTGGAACGTTTTTCGGAAAAAGAGATAAAGCGGCTGAAAAAACAGGATACTCTGATCGTGCTGGGGGATTTTGGCTTTTTGTGGAGCGGCGACAAGGCGGAACAGAAAAAGCTGAAATGGCTGCAAAAGCGCCGCTACCAGCTTTTGTTCATCGATGGCTGCCACGAGAATTTTGACCTGCTGAAGGAATATCCCGAGGTGGACTACATGGGCGGCCGGGCCCGGCACATCGGCGGCAATCTGTATTACATCGAGCGGGGCAGCATTCTGGAGATCGAGGGCAAGAAGCTGCTGTGCTTCGGCGGGGCCGAAAGCTGGGACAAGGAGGACCGGGACGAGGGCATCAACTGGTGGCGTGCCGAGCTGCCCACCAGCGAAGAGCTGAAAACCTGCGCGGACAATCTGGAAGCCGCCGGCTGGCAGGTGGATTATATCCTCACCCACGACGCACCCCTGAAAATTCTGGAATTCGCCCAGCTGATGCAGGGCCAGCCCAACTGGCTGCACACCTTCTTCGGCCAGATCATGGACAAGGCTCAGTATAAAAAATGGCTGTTCGGCCGCTACCACAAGGACCGTAAGCTGGGCACCAAGACCCAGGCGGTATTCTGCGATGTGATTCCGCTGGAGGACTGAGCTGCCTTTGAAAGTATGGCCCGGTGCGCAGCAAGACAAACCGGGCGGCAGCAGCGCATGGAAGCCTTGTGAAATTTGCGCGGACGGGCAGGATGCAGAAAATCATAACCCCACGTTGAACGTGGGGTTTGCAGAACGGCCCTATAAGGGCCATTATTCCAGCAGCACCTAAAGGTGCATAATGAGCAACGCCAACCGCATTTGGCGTTGCTTTTTTACTTCTTTCTTCTACTGTCGGTCGGGATCTCCGGTGAATCATCATCAAGATCTGCTATATTTTTGAACGGGTCTTCATATTCTCTGAAACTCAGCTGATCGCTCATCTGATCTTGCATTTCCTGTTCTTGGATGTACTTGCGGATCTTTGCCTCATTTCCTCCAACCGTATTTACATAGTACCCTTTTGCCCAAAACACTCTCCTTCCATATTTGTACTTTAGATTCGCATGCCTCTCAAAAATCATCAACGTACTCTTGCCTTTCAAGTATCCCATAAAATCTGCTACCGCCAATTTCGGCGGAATCGATACGAGCATATGAATGTGGTCTGGCATTGCATGCCCCTCAATGATTTCCACATGCTTGTAATCACAAAGCATCCTCAGGATTTTTCCAATATCTTTTCTTAATTTCCCGTAAATCACCTTTCTGCGATACTTTGGCACCAGCACAATGTGATATTTGCAATTCCAACTCGTATGTGATAAACTTTTTTCGTCCATATGGATGAACCTCCTTTTGCTTTTGTGCGGTTGGCGTTACCCGCTTCTATTGTAGCAAAAGGAGGTTCTTTTTTACCGTTTCAACGCTCGTGCTCTTCTCGTCCACAAGCATAGCTTGTGGCTTTCTAGTTAACCGGAGACCTCTTTCGGCTTGTGCCGAAAGAGGCTTTTTTGTTATAATAAAACAACACGGAACAGGCGAAAGGAGAAAGCGGATGCACCGAAAAAATGATCGGTCGGGAAATGCACAGAACGAAAGCTGGATGCGCCTGCACTGCTATATGACCGGTGCGCTTACGCTGGCAGCCGCCGTGCTGGAGCTGATCATGGCCTTTGCCCTGAACCGGATCGAAGGGTTTGTGAGCGCTGAACCGGTTCTCTATATCATCAAATATCTGATTACGCCGGTGACCATCAACTGTGTGCTGGTACTGGTGGGAATGCTGGCGATGAAAAGCCGGTGGTTGAGCAGGCAGACCCGGCAGACCATGGTTTCTCTTTGTATGGCAGGCGTCTGCCTGGTGCTGTATGAAGTGCACAGTCTGTTTCCGGCGCTGATTCTGCTGCCGGTGGTGGCCATTATGCTCACCACCTCCTACGGGGATTATCGGCTCACCTCCATCACCGCCGGCGTGTGCCTGCTGGGGGTACCGGTGGTGGATCTGCTGGTGGTGTGGGATTCCACCCAGCGTCACCGGCTGGAAAATACGGAAAATCGAATCAACTGGCTGTTGAGCATCGTGATGCTGCTGGGGTGCTATCTGCTGTGTCTGGCATCCATTTATTATGAGCGGCAGCGGATCCAGCAGGCGGCCCGGCAGGAGTGGGGGCTCCGGCGGGATGGCCTGACCGGCCTGCTCAACCGCACCGCGCTGAACGACCGGCTGGGCCAATTGTGTGCCGGCGGCCAGGGGGTGCTGGTGATGGTGGATCTGGATGGTTTCAAGCAGCTGAACGACACCATGGGCCACCTGAAGGGAGATGCCTGCCTGCAGAAGGTGGCGGCGATTCTGCGCAGCCGTGCCGGGGAGGAGGCTGCCTTCCGCTACGGCGGCGATGAGTTCTGTCTGGTGTTCCATGCGCCGGAGCTGCGGCGCATCGTGCAGGCATGCGAGCAGATTGGCCGCAGTCTGGAGGAGATGGAGGATTTTTCGCCCTGTCGGGTGGGCGCCAGCTTCGGCGTGGCGGAATACCGCCCGGGCATGACCCCTGCCCAGCTGCTCAAAAACGCGGACAGCGCCCTTTACCGGGCAAAGGAAAAACGGGGGAGCGTCTGCCTGTGGAAGGAGCAGACGGAATAAAAACGAAAACAGCGCCGGGGCAAGCCAGACGGTTTGCCTCGGCGCTGCTGTTTTCGGATCAGTCGGTCACGTCGGTGGGGGATTTGATGGTCTGCTCCGGGCGCTTTGCCAGCACCCGGCTGTTGGCGGGCACAGACTCGGTGATGAAGGTGCCGCCGCCGATGGTGGTGTTCTCACCGATCACGGTCTCGCCGCCCAGCACCGAGGCGCCGGAGTAAATGGTCACATTGTCGCACACGGTGGGATGGCGCTTCACGCCCATCAGCTGCTGGCCCCCGCGGGTGGACAGCGCACCCAGGGTGACCCCCTGATACAGCTTCACATGATTGCCGATCACGGTGGTCTCGCCGATGACCACACCGGTGCCGTGGTCGATGAAGAAGTATTCACCGATCTGTGCGCCGGGATTGATGTCGATGCCGGTGCTGCTGTGGGCGTATTCGGTCATGATGCGGGGGATGTAGGGCACGTTCTGCAGATACAGCTCGTGGGCCACCCGGTAGATGTAGATGGCGTAGAAGCCCGGGTAGCAGAAGATGATTTCCTCCCGGCTTTTGGCGGCGGGATCGCCCTCAAAGCCGGCCTGCACATCCTTCAGAAGGGTCTGCTGCAAAGCGGGCAGCTTTTCAAAAAACGCGGCGCACACCTCGTCGGCCCGGGGCTCGGTGTGCAGCTGGCAGCCGTCCTCGCCGCATTCATACAGAAGAGCAGTGGCCAGCAGCGCGCGCAGGTCGTCGTACAGCCGGTCCAGCCGGTAGCCGGCGTAGTGGTCGCCAAAATCGCCCAGGCGGCTGCCGGGGCCGTAATAGCCGGGGAAGATGATCTCCTTCAGATCCCGCAGGATGTTGATCACCGCCTTGCGGTTGGGCAGCTCCATGCCCTGCTTGAGGGTGAGCAGCTCGTGACTCTGGTAATTTTCGTTCAGGCCCTGCACCGTTTTCTGGATGGCCCGATGTTTGATCTCGTTCATAAAAGGCTCCTTTCGCCGGAGAACCGGCCCTTTGCCGCCTCAGGCGGCCGGACGGAGGGGGAATAGTTTAATCATACCTGTTTGGGCGGGATACGTCAATGAAAAGCAGGTAAAAAGGAACCGGGGGGCGCACTTTCGTGCGCCCCCCGGCCCCTGTGTGAAAACAGAAAAAAGGAAACGATATGAAAAATCGGAATCGGTTTGGGATGGGATCAGGCCTGGGTCTTTTCGCCCAGAACCACATTCAGGGTAATCAGCTCGCCGCCCCGGTCTACCTGCACCTGAACGGTGTCGCCGGCAGCATAATCCTGCAGGGCGTTGGTCACATCAGTGGCGGTGGTCACGGTCTTGGTGCCCACACTCACGATGCGGTCGCCCACCTTCATGCCGGCGTTGGCAGCGCCGCTGCCCTCACTCACGCTCTGCACATAGGCGCCCAGAGTGGAAACGCCGTACTGCATGGCGGTCTGTGCGTCGGTAATGCTTACCACGGTGATGCCCAGAGCAGGACGACCGGTCACATAACCGTTTTCAATCAGATCCTGCGCAACGGATTTCACGGTGTTGATGGGAATGGCGAAGCCCAGACCCTCGGCGTTTTCATCGGCATTCTTTGCGTTTACAATACCGATCAGCTCGCCTCTGGAGTTGAACAGACCGCCGCCGGAGTTACCCGGGCTGATGGCAGCGCTGGTCTGGATCAGATTCATGGTGTTGCCTTCCACCGTTACGCTGCGGTTCAGCGCGCTGATGATGCCGTCGGTGGAGGTCACACCCAGGTTGCTGGGGTTGCCAACCGCGATGGCGGTTTCGCCGATGGCGATGGTGTCGGAATCGCCCAGAACTGCCGGGGTCAGGCCGGTGGCATCGATCTTGATGACTGCGATGTCGCTCTGGGAATCCGCACCCACCAGAGTGGCGTTATAGGTGGTGCCGTCGTTCAGCTTTACGGTGATCTGTTCGGCGCCCTCCACCACATGGTTGTTGGTGATGATGTAGCCGTCCTCCGTGTAGATTACGCCGCTGCCCGCGCCGCTAACGATCTGCTGGCCACCCCAGAAGCCGTAGCTGGTGGTGACCATCTGCTCGGTGGTGATCTCCACCACGCTGGGGGTAATGGAGTTGATCACGCTCACCAGCGGATCCAGAGAAGTGGAGCCGTCGGTGCTGCTGGTGGCGGTGCCGGAGGGATTGGCGCTCTGATATACGATGCGGGCGCTGCTGGTCTTATCGGCCAGATAGAAGCCTGCGTAGCCACCGCCGAAGCTCACGCCTGCAACCAGCACCAGAGCCAGCGCACCTGCGCCGATTTTCTTCAGGTGGGGGTGCCGCTTTTTCATGCGGGGAGGCTGGGGCTCGCCGCCCATGGGGGCGGAGGGGCCACCGGGCATTGTGTAGCCGGGGGCGGTGTAGTTGGCGCCGGCGCCCATGGAGGGCTCGCCGCTGGGGCCGATGGGGGTGTAGGAAGCGGGGGTGGGATTGCTGCCGCCGCTGCCCGGATAGGTACCGGAATAATCATATTCCCATTTGTTTTCCATGTTTATCATCCTTTCAGGTGAACAGGGGGTCCGGGGCGTCTGTCCGATTGAAATGCCGCTCTTGCGGCCCCTTGCTTATCGTTCTGGTTATAGTTTATCCGGCCGCCGTGAAAAACATTTTATGGCCGGGTGAAAAAAATGTGAAATCCATGTATAATTGGTATGGTTCCGGGCATCGGACTATGCCGGGAAGCTGATTCTATAAGAATATCATATTTGGAAAGGCAGGGCAATGGCGTGCGGGTGATACGCGAGGGAGAAGAATTCCTGTTATATAAGGAAAAGCTGCTTGTGGGGCGATGCGGATGCACTCGTCAGAACGAGGGCTGGCGGCTGGGGCCCCTGTGGGTGGATCCGGCCTGGCGGCGCCGCGGTTACGGCAGTTTTCTTCTGCGTCAGGTGCTGAAAGCCACCGGCGGATATGCCGGCGAAAGCCTGCATCTGCTGGAGCTGCCGAACGGCGATGCAGAGAAGGCGCTGGCGGAAAAATTCGGTTTTGCCCCCGCCGGAAATCTCTGGCGCAGACGGCGGGTGCCGGATCCCACTGCCGTGGGTCTGACCCATGATTTCCTGCGGCAGAATCTGTTGCCCGGCGGCTTTTTTGTGGACGCCACCTGCGGCAACGGGGGCGACACCGAATTTCTGTGCCGGCTGGCAGGCCCGGAGGGCCGGGTGCTGGCGCTGGATCTGCAGCAGCAGGCGGTGGACAACACCAATGCCCGGCTGGCTGCGGCAGGGCTTTCCGGTATCGGCCGGGCGGTGCAGGCGGATCATGCGGAGCTGGCAAAGCTGGTGGAGCCAAACACGGCGGACTGCGTGATGTTCAACTTTGGCTATCTGCCCGGGGCGGACCACAGCCTGTTCACCACCCCCAAAAGCAGCCTGCCCGCGGTGAAGGCTGCGCTGGACGCACTGCGCCCCGGCGGAATTCTGGCGGCCTGCCTGTACAGCGGCGGCCCCAACGGCGACGGGGAAAAAACCGCCCTGCTGGAATTTTTCCGCAATCTGCCCATCCGGGAATACACGGTGCTGGTGTGCGAGTTCGCCAACTGGGCCCCCACCGCGCCGCTGCCCTGCCTTGTGCGCAAAAAGGGCTGGTGAAATGCCCGAAAACCCTTTGTTTTTGCGGTTTTCCCCTTGCCAAAGCCCTTTTGAATGTAATAATATATAGAGTGTTGTGTTTTTAAGGACCAAACCCCGCGCGGCGCGTGTGCGCCGCCCCAGAATATAAGGAGGACAAGCATCTATGGCCGATTTACGGCAAGAGATCCAACGCCGGCGCACCTTTGCAATCATCAGCCACCCGGACGCCGGTAAGACCACCCTCACCGAAAAGCTGCTGCTGTACGGCGGCGCGATCCAGCAGGCAGGCAGCGTTAAGGGCAAGCAGAGCGCCCGCCACGCGGTCAGCGACTGGATGGAGATCGAGAAACAGCGTGGTATCTCGGTTACCAGTTCGGTGCTGCAGTTTGAATACGACGGAAAATGCGTCAACATCCTGGATACCCCCGGTCACCAGGACTTCTCGGAGGATACCTACCGCACCCTGATGGCTGCCGACGCGGCGGTCATGGTCATCGACGCCGCCAAGGGCGTTGAGGCCCAGACCATCAAGCTGTTCAAGGTCTGCACCCTGCGGCACATCCCCATTTTCACCTTCATCAACAAGATGGACCGGGAAGCCCGGGACCCCTTCGATCTGATGGAAGAGATCGAGAACATTCTGGGCATCCAGACCTATCCCATGAACTGGCCCATCGGCTGCGGCAAGGAGTTCAAGGGCGTGTTCGACCGGGAAAGCCGTCACATTCTGGCCTTCCAGAGCGACGGCAAGGCCAACGGCGTGAAGATTCTGGACAAGATCGAGGCCGAGCTGGGCGATCCCAGCCTGGACGAGCTGATCACCGCCCCGCTGCATGAAAAGCTGGCGGAGGACATCGAGCTGCTGGACGGCGCCAGCTACGACTTCGACATGGACGCCGTACAGACCGGCCGCCTGAGCCCGGTATTCTTTGGTTCCGCGCTGACCAACTTCGGTGTGGAGCCCTTCCTGAAGGAGTTTTTGCGCCTGTCTCCCAGCCCGCTGCCCCGCAAAAGCGGCGACGAGCTGATCGAGCCCGCCCAGAATACCTTCTCCGGCTTCATCTTCAAGATTCAGGCCAACATGAACAAGGCCCACCGGGACCGCATCGCCTTCATGCGCATCTGCTCGGGCAAATTCGAGCGCGGCATGGAGGTCACCCATGTGCAGGGCGGCAAGAAGATCAAGCTGGCCCAGTCCACCCAGCTGATGGCCCAGGATCGGGCCACTGTGGACGAGGCTTACGCCGGCGACATCATCGGTCTGTTTGACCCGGGCATCTTCTCCATCGGCGACACCCTGTGCACCGGCAAGGAAAAGATCCAGTATGCGGGCATCCCCACCTTCGCGCCCGAGCATTTTGCCCGGATCACCCAGGTGGACACCATGAAGCGCAAGCAGTTTGTGAAGGGCATGGAGCAGGTGGCCCAGGAGGGCGCCATCCAGATCTTCCGCGAGCTGAACGGCGGCATGGAAGAAGTGATCGTGGGCGTTGTGGGCGTTCTGCAGTTCGAGGTGCTGGAGTACCGGCTGAAGAACGAGTACAATGTGGACATCCGCATGCAGAAGCTGCCCTTCGAGCACATTCGCTGGATCGAGAACGAGGATCTGGATCCGAAGGATCTGGACCTGACCAGCGACACCAAGCGCATCGAGGACCTGAAGGGCAACAAGCTGCTGCTCTTCACCACCCCCTGGGCCATCAACTGGGCTCAACAGCACAACGAGGGCCTGGAACTCAGCGAGTTCGGCAACGTGTGATTTTCAAACAGGGCATTCGGCCGCTGGCCGGATGTCCTGTTTTTTTGCCGCAAAATGGCTGCCGTCTGTGGTACAATAAGGGAAAAGTACGCCGCCAGACGGCAAAAAGGAGGGCGCGAGGCATGGGAGCGAGTGATTGGGAGGATCTGATGAACGGGGTGTTCGGCCCCGGCGGACGGCTGCGCGCAGGCACGGCAAAGCCTGCCCGGAACGAGAAAACGGCAGAGACCGCGCAGCAGGCGCTGCAGAAAAACCAGAAGGCGCTGGATGAGGCGCTGGCCCGGCAGGCGCAGGAGATCACCCGGCTGGGCGGCGAGCTGGAGCATACCATGCAGCGGGACGGGCTGCTCACTGAGGCCGAGACACAGGCGGCCCGGCGCACCGTGCCCGTCCCCGTGCAGACGGACGCCTTTGACGGACTGGAGCAGGTGCTGGGAAAAAGCGTGCTGGGCCAGCCGGAATTTCTCAAACAGCTGGTGCGGGCTTTCAAGCGGCCCTTTGTGCTGGGTACGACGGGAGAAACGGCCCGCGGGGTGCTGCTGGTGCATGGCCCGGCAGGCACCGGAAAACACACGGCGCTGAAGGCCATTGCCCGGGAAATGGCGGCCCGCAAGCTGCTCAGCGGGCCGCAGATCGCATGGATGGATCTGGGCCTTTACCCGGGGCCCGGGCAGGAAAAGCTGTTTTTGCAGGATCTGTACGCCGCGCTGAACGGGCCGGGGCAGATGCTGGTGTTCTGTGACTATGAGCGATGCCATCCGGGCTTTCTGAACACGCTGGCGGCGCTGGCCCAGACCGGCAGCGCCCCGCTGAACAGCCGCTACGCGGTGCAGAAGGGCATGCTGGTGGACGTGGGCACCGCGCTGGTGCCGGACGCGGTGAGCGCCCTGAGCCCCCGGGGCAAGTATCTGGTGTTCCTGAGCGGGAAGGGGCCGGAGAAGATGGCGGACCGGATGGGCGCGGGCGTGGTGAACGCACTGAGCGACGTGTGCGCCACCCGGCCCTTCACCGAGGAGGAGCTGGAGGAAATCGCCGCCCGGGGGCTGGAGCAGCTGATCGAACACGCGGCCCGGCAGTTGAAGCTGACCGTTACGGCAAATGAAGAATTTCTGGCGCTGGCCCGGCGGCAGGCAAGCCCCGGCCGGGGGGCAGCGCCCATCGGGGAATTTTTTGACCGGTGCTTCAGGGCGCTGGCGGAATACAAGCTGGAAGAGGAGCCGGTGGCGGGTGCGGCTGTTGCCCTCAGCGCGCCGGAGGGCCGGGTGCTGGCGGCGGTGGCCGGCGGTCAGCCGGTGGATCTGCTGGGCCTGCTGCGGCAGGAATACACCGGCATGCTGGATGAGGTGGACCGGGAACTGGAAAACATTGTGGGCCTTGCCGAGGTGAAGGACTACGTGCTGCGCCTGAAGGACAGTGTGCAGGCCAATCAGCGCCGGGCCCAGGCAGGCATGAAAACCGGGTCGGTTTCCATGCACATGATCTTTGCAGGCAATCCGGGCACCGGCAAGACCACCATTGCCCGGCTGGTGGGCAAGTATCTGAAGGCCATCGGCGCGCTGCGGGGCGGCCAGCTGGTGGAGGTGAGCCGGGCGGATCTGGTGGGCCGTTATGTGGGCCACACTGCGCCGCTGACCAATCAGGTGATCCGCTCGGCGCTGGGGGGAGTGTTATTCATCGACGAGGCCTACTCTCTCTACCGGGGAAAGGACGACAGCTTCGGGCTGGAGGCCATCGACACGCTGGTGAAGGGCATGGAGGATCATCGGGATGATCTGGTGGTGATCCTTGCGGGCTACTCCAGAGAGATGGAGCAGTTTCTGACCGCCAACAGCGGCCTTGCTTCCCGCTTTCCCAACCGGATTGAATTCCCGGATTACACCGGCGAGGAGCTGTGGCGGATTCTGGAGCTGAGTGCAAAGGGCAGGGGTTACCGGATGGCCGAGGGCTGCCGGGAACCGATCACAGAATACTTCACCCGGGCACAGGCGGAGAACGCCGCTGAAAACGGCAACGGCCGCATGGCCCGCAATCTGCTGGAGCGGGCGATTCTGAACCAGAGCCGCCGGCTGGCTGCCGAGTCCCAGGCCGCGCTGGACGAGCTGACGCTGGGGGATTTTGCGCTGGACGAAATTGAATAAAACAAAAAAGAAGGCCTGCTGCATTCGCAGCAGGCCTTCTTCTGGTTTTGTGAAAGCCGATCAGCAGGTGGTGCCCACAGGCCGCAGCGCCCGTGCCAGCCGCCGGCCCACCGTCAGGGCCAGCGCCAGCTTGATGCAGTCCGGCAGGATGAAGGGAATCACACACATGCCCAACACGGCCGGCAGGCTGTATGCGCTGCCGTTCATAGCCGACACCCGGATGAACCAGAAGGTGCCGAAGCCATAACAGACGGCAAGTCCGGCCAGATTCCCTGCAAGACAGCGGGCCAGCTCCGGCAGGGGCAGCCTGTCTGCCGGCAGGCAGACGGGGCCGATGAGGGCAAAGCCCACAATGTAGCCGCCGGTGGGGCCCAGCAGCGCCCCCGGCCCGCCGGAAAATCCGGCAAACACCGGCAGGCCCACAAGACCCAGCAGGATGTAAACAATGACTGCCACACTGCCCTGACGGGCCCCCAGCACTGCCAGCACCAGAAAGATGCCGAAGGTCTGCAGGGTAAAAGGCACTGCGGCCGGAATGCTGATCCAGGCGCACAGCGCAATGATCACTGCGCCCATGGCGGTGCGGGTAAGGGTTTGCGTCTTGGTCATAAAATACAGGCTCCTTGGTCATAATTGGCGGATCAGAAGAACAGTCCGCCGGCTCCGCGCCAGGCATCCCAGGGATTCACCGGAATATCGCCCACGCGCATTTCGCAGATCACATGGCCCTGGGTGGTGCCGATCTGCTGGCCCTGGGTCACGAAGTCGCCCTCGTCCACATCCCGGCGGCCCAGCAGATAGAACAGGCTCTTCACACCGCAGCCGTGCTCGATCACCACCACACGGCCCAGGCTGCCATTGGTCTGGGCGTAAACCACCCGGCCGGCGGCGGGAGCTACCACAGCGCTGCCGGAGGTGGTCTCCAGCGTCACGTTAATGCTGCGCCGGGGGGCGATGTTGGCGTTGTAGGCCGCGATCTGATCCAGCGGGATGGCCGCGTTCAGCGGATCGGTGGGATCCAGACGGTCGGTGTATTCCAGTACCGCGTAATCCCGCAGGATCTTGCCCTGCACCGGCTGGATAAAGGGGCCGTCCCAGTAGATGTCCGGGTCATTGATCCCCCACAGAAAATCCATGTTGCTGGGCAGTGCGCCCACATAGGGAATGGCAGAGGTGCCGTCGATGGTGTAGGTGTCCAGTTCACGGCGCTGCCGCCCGTAGACCTGCACGGTTTCGGTAACGGTCTGGCCGTTCACAGTGGCGCTGATGTCGTAGCTGCCGGCCATCTGGTTGTAGTCCACCGGCACAAAGGCCACCCACTCGCCCTGATACAGGGTGAAGGGAAGCTCGGCCAGCTCGGTGGTCAGCGAGGGAACCATGTCGCCCAGAACGCCCTCCAGCCGAACGCCGATCACGCTGCCCTGGGCCACGCCGGTGGCAGAGAGCACCAGCCGGGGCTGGGCCTCCAGCTGGAAGTTGAACTGATAGGTGTAGGAGCCCTGCGCGGCGCCGGTGGTTTCCGGCGAGGTGACCGTGAGGGTGACGGAATAGGCGCCGTTCTCGCTGAAATGAAACTCGTTGTAGGCAGTTGTGTCGCCCTCAAACAGGGTTTCACCCGCCTCGTTTTCAATGGTCAGAAGGGCGGTGGTGTATTCCGGCAGCTCCAGCGACGGGTGGCTCTCGCTCACCGGCTCCAGATCCTGCCAGCTGCTGCCCGGCTTTTTGGAAAAATCCCGGTGCAGAAAGCCCATCACCGGAACCGACCAGTCGTAGCCGGCGGCTTCCAGCGTCTGGCCCGCCCAGCTCACATCATACTGGGGCAGGCTATTCAGGCTCACGCTCCGGTACATGCTGAAGAAGGTGCCGCCCAGAATCAGAGCCAGCAGCACCGCCACCAGCACGATCCACCGCAAAAGGGAGGTGGAGGCGCTGAACAGGCGTGCGCCAAGGCTGAGGGGGGCATCCTCGTCCTCGTCCTCCCAGTCTTCCTCCTCATACAGCTCTTCTTCGTATTCGTCCTCGTCCGAACCGTCCGCTTCGCCTGCGTCGGCTTCCGTGCCTTCCGGCCGGGCGGAGGATTCCTCCTGCACGGCAGGGGAATTGGCGGTCTGCTGCTCGCCGGTTTCCTGTTCGTCGGGCTGAAGAGCGCCGTCCGCCGGCTGCTTTGTGTCTTTGTTCAATGATTCCACCTCACATCAAAGGTTTTGGGCCGCGCAGTGCGCGGCGGATTCAGGGCTGGAAGAACAGCCCGCCTGTGGTTTGCGTCAGCTTGGCAGGGTCCACACTCTTGTTGCCCACCCGGACCTCCCAGATCAGGGTGTTTTCCGCGTGACCGATCACCTGATCCTGCGCCACAATGGAACCCACGGAAACATTCAGATCCTGCAGGTGATACAGATAGCTCTTCACACCGCAGCCGTGGTCGATCACCAGCGTGTTCCCGGTGAGCAGCAGGTTTTCGGCCAGCAGCACCTTGCCGGGGGCCGGGGCGATGACCTCGTAGCCCGGTGTGGTCACATAGGTAAGATTGGCGGCTTGTCCCGCCCGGGAGCCGTCGGCTGCAATAAGATATGCGCCGTAGGGCTGGAATATGTTGCCCTGCACCGGAGGCGAGAACCGCCCGGTCCACAGCTTTTCATTGGTGCCCTGGGTGTAAAAGCCGTAGATTTTATTCCGGAACTGGGCATTGGCCTCGGCAGTGGCGTCGCCGCCGCTCAAGGTCGTGGTGGTGTACTGGCTGGCCCCCACTGTGAGGGTGGCGGTCAGGGCTTCGCCGCCCACCTCCACCGTGATGGTGTGGTCACCGCCGGGGGCGTTGTAGGGGATGCCCAGGTAGCCGATCCAGCCGCCGCTTACCGGTGCAAACCAGACCTGGCCCAGGTCGGTGTCGGCCACCGGCGGGTCGGACTGCTGACCCAGAAGGCCACCCACATAGATGGCGGCCGTGTCGCCCTGGCGCACCGATTCGCTGGAAAGGGTGACGCTGGCCGCGGCACTTACGGTGAAGCGGCACTGATACTGATACCAGCCGTAGGCTTTGCCCGGGCGCTGGCCGGTGTCCTCACAGCCGGCACGGATGGTGAGCAGGTACACGCCATCCTGCGGGAAGGTGTAGTCCTTCCACTGGCCGGCTCCGCCCTCGAACAGGGTTTCGCCCTCGCTGCTTTGCAGCAGCAGGGTGGTGGCGCTTTCGGTCATGCCCTCGGCCAGTACCAGTTCGGCGCTGGCGGTGGTAATGGGCTCGTCCAGTGTCTGGATGGCGGAGCCGGGGCTCAGATCCAGCTCCCGCCAGACCATTCCACCCAGAATGGGCACCGTCCACTGGTAGCCCACCGGTTCGTCCAGCGTCTGACCGGCCAGGGTGATGGCCTTTTCGGGCAGGTCTTCTTCGGTGATGTGGTAATACAAAAAGGCGAGGCTGCCTCCAACAATCGCCCCGGTGAACAGAACGACCATGAGCAGCCACAGGAACAATCGTTTCATCCAGCGGCCTCCTTTTCAGGCAGTCGGTAAAATGGGGCACAACTCCCCATAATATTTACCATTATACCATATTTGCAGGCGATGCACAGTAAAAAATGATACCGGGAACGCACCGCTTGACACAGTGTGCACAGCGGGGCTAGAATCAAAAGCAGCAAAGGGAGGAATGAAACCATGACCTATCAGGAAATGCTCGCCGCTGCCCGCACCTGCAGCGGCCCTTACTGCAAGGTGTGCCCGGTGTGCAACGGCAGGGCCTGCGGCGCAACCATGCCCGGCCCCGGCGCGAAGGGCACCGGCACCGTGGCCGCCGCCAACTATGCGGCTTGGCAGAAGATCTGCGTGAATATGGGTACCATCTGCGACAATAAGCCTGTGGACACCCGGTTCGACTTCTTCGGCCAGACCTGTGAGCTGCCGGTGCTGGCTGCGCCGGTGGGTGCGGTGAAGCTGCACTACGGCGACAAGTTCACCGACGAGGAATACAACCGGATTCTGGTTCCCGCCTGCGCCGAAGCGGGCATTGCCGCTTTCACCGGTGACGGCACCGACCCGGAGGTGTTCCGCGTTGCTGCCGCTGCCATTGGCGCAGCCGGGGGCCGGGGCGTGCCCACCGTAAAGCCCTGGGATTGCCAGACCCTGTTTGCCAAGCTGGATGAGGCCAAGGCCGCGGGCGCGAAGGTGTTCGCCATGGATATTGACGCCGCCGGCCTGCCCTTTTTGAAGGGGCTGAACCCGCCCGCCGGCCCCAAGACTGTGGAGGAGCTTCGGGAGATTATCGATTACGCGGGCGTGCCCTTTATTCTGAAGGGGATCATGACGGTAAAGGGCGCCGAGAAGGCGCTGGAAGCCGGGGCCGCGGGCATTGTGGTTTCCAACCACGGCGGCCGCGTGCAGGACGGTGTGCCCGCCACGGCACAGGTGCTGCCCGCCATTGCAAAAGCGGTGAAGGGCCGCATGATGGTTCTGGTGGACGGCGGCATCCGCAGCGGGCTGGATGTGTTTCGGGCGCTGGCGCTGGGCGCGGATGCGGTGCTGCTGGCCCGCCCCTATGTGACCGCCGTATACGGCGGTGGGGCCGAGGGCGTGGCGCTGCTCACCAACAAGCTGAAAAGCGAATTGCAGGATACCATGGCCATGTGCGGTGTGCACAGCCTGGCCGAGATTGGACCGGAACTGCTCTGGCAGGAGTAAGCCGGAAAACAAACGAAAAAATGCCGCCGGGGAATTTCCCCGGCGGCATTTTTGTGAATTGGGTTGAATCAGGCCTCGTCCACGGGCTCCTGAACTTCGTCGGCGGCGTCCACGTCCGCTTCGGCGCTGGCGGGCTCGTCGTCAAAGTCCTCGCTGAACAGCAGCTGCTCGTATTCGTCCAGCTCCTTTTCCCGGCGGCGGATGTACAGCCAGGCAGCAGTCAGCGCACCCACGGCGCTGGCAAGGAACAGCAGAACGGCAACAAAGGTAGAATGCTTCATAATCAATTCCTCCTTGATAATGGCCGGGCAAAACGGCCCGGGCCGGAATTCGTTGAATATAGGTTTATTATATCCCGCCGGGCGTTGGAATACAATACGATTTTGTGAACATGGCCGAAAATCGGCGGGTCAGACCGTTTCCTCCAGCAGCGGCCGGTAGGCCTTGAAGGCGCCGGGCAGGGTGTACTGCTGCGTCAGCGCCGCCCGGTCTGCCCACACATAGCCCGGGGGCAGAGGGCAGGCATCGGCTTCGGCCTGCCAGCCGTTCATGCGCCATTCGATGTGGCTGAAAATGTGCTTGGCGGGCTTGAGGGCGCTGCCCTGCCGCACAGGAATGCCCAGAGCTTCCAGCCGGGCGGCAGCCTCGGCCCAGGGAAGGGACTCTTCAAACAGCGCCGGCTGCCACAGCCCGGCCAGCAGGCCGGAGTCCGGGCGGCGCTGGAGCAGCCAGCCCGCCTCGCTTTTCACCAGCAGTACAGTCACCGGCTGGATTCGCCGGGCTTTGGCGGCCTTTTTCACCGGCAGGGTGTTCTGGGTGCCGGCCTGCCGGGCCCGGCACAGATGAGCCAGCGGGCAGAGATCACACAGCGGCTCGCCGTTGGGCAGGCAGACCAGTGCCCCCAGCTCCATCAGGGCTTCGTTGTAGGGGCCGGGAGCATCCGGCGGCTGGTGCTCCATCACCCACTGGGTGTAGGCCTTTTTGGTTTTTGGGTCGGCGATGTCCCGGTCATCGTTGTACAGGCGGCTGAACACCCGCAGCACGTTGCCGTCCACCGCGGGCACCGGCAGATGGAAGGCAATGGAGCCGATGGCCCCGGCGGTGTAGTCGCCGATGCCGGGCAGCGCCAGCAGCTTTTTGTGGTCGGCGGGCAGCTGGCCGCCGTACTCCTCGCACACAATGCGGGCGGCCTTTTGCAGGTTGCGCACCCGGCTGTAATACCCAAGGCCCTCCCACAGCTTGTGCAGCTTTTCCTCGTCGCATTCCGCCAGATCCCGGATGGTGGGCAGGGCCTTCATCCAGCGGTCGTAGTATTCCAGCGCGGCGGCCACCCGCGTCTGTTGCAGCATAATCTCGCTGACCCAGATGTGGTAGGGGGTGGGGTCCTGCCGGAAGGGCAGGGTGCGGGCGTTCTTTGAAAACCAGGCCAGCAGATCCGGCGCGATGGGGGAAAGGGTGGGCATTGGCGTTGTTCTCCTTTTGGATGGTCTCTGGGTAGTATACCACGCCGAGTGCCGTTTGCGAAACTGTTTTGAGGCCGGGCGCGCTTGACAAAATATCCCACAGGTGATATAGTTAGTTACACAAGTAATGAACCAATGAACAAGAAGGCGGAAAGGAGGCCGAGGCTGTGAATGGAACCCTGAATGATCAAAGTTCCATCTATCTGCAGATTGCAAAAATGCTGGAGGACAGCATCCTGCGGGGCATCTATCAGGAGGGCGAGCAGGTGCCCAGCACCAACGAGCTGGCACGGCAGTACAGCATCAACCCGGCCACGGCGGCCAAGGGCATCAACCTGCTGGTGGACGACGGAGTGCTGTATAAAAAACGGGGCATCGGCATGTTTGTGGCCGATGGAGCGGTGGCGCTGGTGCAAAAAAAGCGCCGGGCCGCCTTTTACCAGCAGTATGTGACCGCCCTGGCCAGAGAGGCGAAAAGCCTGGGCCTGGGCGAGGAGGAACTGGCCGGCATGATCCGCCGGGCTTACAGCGAGGCCCAGTAAAGAAGGGCCGGGGAGGAAAGCGAGTATGGAACAGATGGCATTGAAGGCCGTGGGCCTGAATAAGCGTTTTGGAACCAAGGAAGTGCTGAAAAATCTGGAGCTGACCATTGAGCCGGGCCGCATCTACGGTCTGATTGGCCGCAACGGCGCAGGCAAGACCACTCTGCTGGCCCTGCTCACCGCCCAGCTGGCGGCGGACGGCGGCCAGATCACCTGCGGCGGCCAGCCCGTGTGGGAAAACCCGGCGGCGCTGCAGCAGCTGTGCTTTTCCCGGGAGTTTTCCGGCGCGCCGAACAGCGTGGCCGCGGGTTTGAAGGTGAAGGATTATTTCCGCATTGCCTCGATCTACTACAAAAACTGGGATGACGCCTACGCCCATCGGCTGGCGCAGCGGTTCGGGCTGGAGGAGAACAAGCGGATCAACAAGCTGTCCAAGGGTATGCTGAGCATGGTCACCATCGTGGTGGCGCTGGCCAGCCGGGCACCGATCACCCTGCTGGATGAGCCGGTGGCCGGTCTGGATGTGGTGGCCCGGGAGCTGTTCTACAAGCTGCTGCTGGAGGACTACGCCGAGACCGGGCGCACCTTTGTGGTATCCACCCATATTATTGAAGAAGCAGCCGCCGTGTTTGAGGAGGTCATCATTCTGGACGAAGGCCGCATTGTGGAAAAGGCTCCCACCGAGGAGCTGGTGGCCCAGTTCCACCTGATCAGCGGCCGGGAGGATGAAGTGGATGCTGCCGCGCAGGGCCTGACGGTGCTCTCCACCGAGCGGATGGGCCGCCACAAGGCGGTGACGGTGCGCTGCGGCGAAAATGAGCTGGCACAGGCGGTAAGCGGCCGGGATGTGGATGTGACCCCGCTGAACCTGCAAAAGGTGTTTGTGGCCCTGTGCGGCCACGGGGAGGTGCAGGATGGTTAACAACATCAAAGCCTTCTGGCGGTACTCCGCCACTGGATTGGGCGTGCTTTTCGGGTTTGTGGTGTTCTGCCTGGTGAGCACGGCGCTCTTCGGGCCGGAATCCCTGTTCGCCAACTATCTCCGGGGCGGCATCATGATGTTCTTTATCATAAGCCCGATCCTCAGTTCCTCGCTGGTGCGCAGTCTGGTGAACATCGGTCTCGCCATGGGCGCGGTGCGCAAAAGTCTTTGGAGCACCATGGAGCTGGCCATTGCGGCGCAGGCACTGGTCTGCCTGCCCATGCAGGCGTTGCTGGACTGGGGCGCGTCGGTTTTTACGCCGGAGGAAACCGGGCTTTCGCTGACTCTGCCGGCACGGGGACTTTCCGGGCTGGCGCTGTTTCTGCTGCTGTGGGCCATGGGGGCCATGGGCAGCTGGCTGTCGCTGGTGCAGAAAACCGGCTGGCGGATTTTCGGCTGGGGGCTGGTGATCGTGCTGTATCTGGGATACATGGCTGCCATGGTTGCCCATATAATTTTCTCGTTCTTCGGTATGGATACCATCCTGTGGGTTATCTGCGGCGTGAGCCTTGCGGTGGGCGGGGTGGCCAGCTTCGGGCTGTATCGCCAGTGCCGCACCGCTCAGGTGAATCTGCTGTGAGGAAAGGAGCGGACACACAATGAAGAAGGACCGATGGAAAAACCAGTGGCTGCTCTACGGCAGCGGGCTGGACTGGCAGCTGGCTGCGGTGGCCGTGTTCTGGCTGCTGATCGAGACCGTCACGGCGGTGGCGCTGGCGGTGACCGGCGAAAAAACCACGGTGATTTTTTCCGCCATGATCTGCCTGATCCTGCTGGCTTTTGTAAGCGCGTTCACCGGTTTTCAGCGGTTGAACCGGGCGTTCACGCTGGGGGTGGCCCTGGGCGGAGCCCGCCGCCAGCAGGTGCTGCGCTGCGCCGGCTGGCATCTGGGCGGTGCGCTGGCAAGCGCTGTGCTGCTTTTTGTGCTGGACGGAGTGAGCCATCTGATCTACCGGCTGGCCTATGCGCCCCGGGGCATTGTGCTGGACATGGACGGTCTGGCGATGCTGCCCGTGCCGGTCTGGCTGCTGATCCTGCTTGCTCCGGTGCTGCTGGGCATGTGCGTGGCGGCCACGGTGAATACCCTTGGCTCCAGAGGCTTCTGGATCGTCTGGGTATTGTGGTTGCTGATCTGCTTTTCGCCCAATTCGCTGATCAAATTGTATAAAACCAGCCCGGCCGCTCTGTGGGCGGTGCTGGCCCTTGCGGCGGTGCTGCTGCTGGGCTGGACGGCATGGTCGGTGCGGCGGCTGCTGCGCTGGACGGTGCGGGAGCTGTAAACAGGAAAAATTGATGAAAAGAGCGGGATGCACCGGATTTTGGTGCATCCCGCTCTGGCGTTTGGGCGGATGGTATGGTACACTGGGGTTATTCCAAGTGGAGCGCAGGGAAAAAGCAGCTCCGCAGCAAAGGAGGCGGTTACATGCCGCAGAAAAAACATAACGAATTTGCCGTAGCGGTGGGTCTGCTGGGGCTGGGATTCACCGGCATGACGCTGGTCAGCCTGATCGGGTGCAGCCTGATGACCATGGCGGCGGTGTGGACCACGAACCGGGTGACCACCGATCTGCTGATGCTCCTGAATGATATAAGTATTTATGGTCTGGGGCTGCCGGTGCTGCTGGCCGTGGGCCATTTTCTGCCAAACAACGAAGCAATGCCGCTGCGGCCCA
Source organism: Allofournierella massiliensis (assembly GCF_964241245.1). Taxonomy (NCBI): domain Bacteria; kingdom Bacillati; phylum Bacillota; class Clostridia; order Eubacteriales; family Oscillospiraceae; genus Allofournierella; species Allofournierella massiliensis. Next base: position 30,287 of record NZ_CAXSWZ010000011.1, on the reverse strand, counting down.
AGCGGGCGCTAAGCCCCTTCACCTTTGCCCGGGCGGCGGCGGTGGGCTATGCCGGATGTATGGCGGCCAGCCTGGTTACCAATTGGCCCTGATGCTGCTGCGCACCCTGACCGGCCTGCAGGGAAACAGCCTGAACAGCACGGTGGAAGAGATGTCGCCCTGGGCTGCGCTGATTCTGGTCAGTCTGGTGCCGGCGGTGGGCGAGGAGCTGGTGTTCCGGGGGTATCTGTACCGCAAGCTGATCCGGTTCGGTCAGTTGCCCTACGTCCTGCTTTCCGCCTTTTTCTTCGGCAGCTTCCACGGCAATCTGGAGCAGTTCTTCTATGCCTTTGTGCTGGGCTGCTGGCTGGGGTATCTGGTCTGCCGCACCGGCAGCGTATTCTACGGCATGCTGATCCATCTGTTCATCAATTTCTTCAGCAGCTGTGTGCTCACCGGTGTGGGCGAGGGCGCGGTGATCAACACCCTGCTGGGAGCGGGAATTCTGGCGCTGGCGGGCTGGGGCTTTGTGCAGTTCTGGGACTTCCGCCGCCGGATGTTCGTGCGCCCGGCAACCGGCCTGCCCCAGCACCCGGTGCGGGCGGCGCTGCTCAACCCGGGCATGCTGCTGTGGATTGTGGCCTTTGTGGCCATGTGCGTGATCAATCTGTTTGGCGGAACCTGACCCCTTGCACACTGCAGGAAAATTCGGTATAATCAGGAAAAGTTACTGTTTTGGAGGGCTTGCGATGAAATTCATCAGCTGGAACGTGAACGGCCTGCGGGCGGTGCTGAAAAAGGGCTTTGCCGAGAGTTTTGCCGCGCTGGATGCGGACATCTTCTGCCTGCAGGAGACCAAGTGCCAGCCCGGGCAGGCGGAATTTGAGCCGGAGGGCTACACCGAGTATTTTTACAGTGCCAAGAAAAAGGGCTATTCCGGCACCGCCTGCTACTGCAAGCAGCCGCCGCTGAGTGTGCGCTACGGCATCGGGCCGGAGGAGCACAGCCACGAGGGCCGGGCCATCACGCTGGAATACCCGGAGTTTTATCTGGTGAACGTTTACACCCCCAACGCCCAGGAGGGGCTGGCCCGCATCGACTACCGGATGCAGTGGGAGGACGATCTGCGCGCCTACCTGATGGAGCTGGACAGGGAAAAGCCGGTGATCTACTGCGGCGATCTGAATGTGGCCCACAACGAGATCGACCTGAAGAACCCCAAGTCCAACCGGGGCAACGCGGGCTTTTCCGATCAGGAGCGGGAAAAGATGACCAACCTTCTGGCCAGCGGCTTTTCGGACAGCTTCCGCGCTCTCTATCCGGACAAAACCGGCGCGTACAGCTGGTGGAGCTACCGCTTCAACGCCCGCAAGAATAACGCGGGGTGGCGCATTGACTATTTCATTGTGTCCAACCGGCTGATGGACAAGGTGAAGGACAGCCTGATCTATGCGGACATCGAGGGCAGCGACCACTGCCCGGTGGGCCTGATCCTTGATCTGTGATCCTTCAAATTCACAAAACAAAAACACCCGGCGCGGAGCCTGCCTGCTTCCCGCCGGGTGTTTTCTGTTATCCGGGATAATACTGCTTTTTCAGCTTTTGCAGCCGTTCCAGCGCGGCTGCGCCGCGGGGGCCCAGTTCCTGGGTCAGGGCCACCAGCAACCCGTCCACCAGTGCGGCGGGGGCGGCCATGGAGTGGTATTCCTTTTCCGGCCCCCGATAGGCGAACAGATTGATGTCCGCCGCCTGATCCGGCGGCAGGCAGGTGCGGCTCACAAAGGCCAGGGTGGTGTAGCCTGCGGCGCGCCCCTGCTCCAGCAGGATGCGGCCCTCCCGGCTGAGTTTGGAAAAGCTGAACAGCACCGCCACATCGCCTTTTTTCGCACCTGCCAGACCCTCCAGCAGCTCGGAGCCGGAGGTGGGCAGCAGCCGGGCGTCCAGCCCCAGACGGCGCAGCCGGAAGTGCAGCAGCCGGGCAAGACTGGCCGAGGCGTTTTTGCCGTGGATGTAGATCCGGCCTGCACCGGCAAGGGCGGCCACCGCCCGGTCAAATTCCGCTTCGTCCAGCTGGGCGGCGGTGGTTTCCAGACAGGCCTGCTGGCTGGCCAGCCAGTCCCGGGGCGAAAAGCGGCCGGACCGCTGCAGGGTGGCGGCCAGCTTTACCGCCGGCCCGGCGGCAGCCTGTTCCAGAACCAGCGTTTTCAGGGCTTTGAAATCCCGGCAGCCCACATGGCGGGCAAAGCGGGAAAGGGTGGCCTCGGAAAGGCCCAGCCGTTCCGCCAGCTGCCCGATGGACAGAAACAGAAAGGCGTCGGTATTGGTGTTGATGAAATCCAGAATGGAGCGTTCCGCCCGGGTAAGCTGTTCCGGCGGAATGGGAAGGCGCAGTTCCATGGCATTGAATCCCCGTTCGATTGATATACAGAAAAATGCGGCGAAAGGGGCCGCTGGTTGCATTATACCCCCGGCGGGCGGGGCCTGTCCAGAAAAGGCGTGTAAAAAAGCCCCGCACCGGGCGTGAAAACCCGGCACGGGGGAAGAGGGCTTTTTTATACGGGAGCCTGGCTGGTGAGAACCTCCACATAGTCGCCGCCCAGCGCGTGAATCTCCTTGAGCGAACGCTTGAGCAGACCGGCAGTGCGCACCAGGAAGGGGGCCTGTTCGCTGAGCTCGATGGAGTAGCGGCCGGCGTTCATTTCCTGACGCAGCTGCTCCACGGTGGTGAACTCCCGCTCAAAGCGGGTGGCGATGCAGCCGTACTGTACTGCCTGATGGGTATCGCTGCCGGAGACCACCGGAATACCCAGTGCTTTGCCCAGCTGGGTGGTCAGCGCACGGGTGCGTTCCGGGTCCATGGCCATGTCCTTGCCGTTCATGTCCAGAAATGCAAAGCGGCGCAGCTGCTCCATAGGCTGCTCCGGCACATGGCCCGGCGCCCGGTAGGGATGGCCGCAGCCCACCAGCACCGGGTATTCCTCAAACAGATCCAGCAGTTGGGCCAGAGGAGGGAAGTGCCCCCGCTCCTTGTGGGGGGCAAGGCGGCGATTCAGCTCCAGAATGGTCTCCATGGGCCCGATGCTCAGAATATGGCCGCACTCGGCCACGTCGGTTTCCATGCCGGGAAAGACCCGCAGGCCGTTTTCCAGCACAAGGCAGTCGCCGGTGCGCTGGCTCACCGAAGCCAGATAACCATACAGATCCTCAAATTGCAGGGTGTTGAAATGCTCGGTCAGGCACAGGCCGTCCAGCCCGGCCCGGCGGGCCTCACCGAACAGCCAGTCGGTGTAGGCGGTGGAAAACGGCAGCTTTTTGGCCAGCTTGCCGTGGGTGTGGAAATCAAACAGCAACAAAAACACTTCCTTTTTTCAAACGGCGGATCGAATGCTCACAGCAGGGTGGAGACAAATACCGTGAGGCAGACCCACAAAGCGGAAATCGCCAGAAACAGCCAGTCGTCGTAGCGGATTTGAAGGGTGGAAAGCTTGATCTTTTTCACCTCTTTGTTTACGGCGGCGTAGCGATAGCCCCGCAGCTCCAGCGCCTCCACCGTGGTGCGGGAGCGCTTGGCGGTATTGAGCATCAGCGGGTAGAAGGCCCAGATCACCACCTTGATCTGGTAGGCAAGATACCGGATTTTACCCCAGATGGTCTCGTGGGCGGGCGGGTTGCCCCGCAGCCGGAACGAGAGCAGCACGTTCTGGAATTCCTCCATGAGCATGGGCAGCATCCGGTAGGCGTAGGAGATGGAAAAGCTGAGCCGCTCGGGGCAGCCGAACCACATCAGGCCGTTGCTCAGCCGGTCCGGGTCCAGGCCGGAAAACACCGTGATGGATGCCAGCGAGATGGTGGCCACCTTCAGGGTGAGCACCAGCAGCGGGGCCACGGCGGAGGCGTTGCCGCCGAACAGCAGCGTGACCAGAAACAGGTAACCGGTCTGGGAGAAAACGCCCAGACCGAACAGGAACAGCACCAGCCCGGCCACCTTCGCCAGCAGGGTGGTGATGGTCACCAGCACAAAGCAGCCCAGCAGAAAGGGCAGATCGTTCACAAACCAGGGCACCAGACCAAAAAACAGGTACCACACCAGCAGAACCCGGGGGTCCAGTGCGGCGATGGGGGTATCGTCGTTTCCGTAGGCGTTTTTCAGCACCTGATTGCGCAGAAAATCCATGGAGAATTTGTCCAGGATATTTTCCGAAAGTTTGTTCAGCATGGTTTATTCGGCCTCCTCGAAGGCGTTCACAAAGTCGTTCACGGTGTAGCAGCGGGCGGCAGGGTCCAGCCGGCGGGCCATGGCGAAGATTTCCGGCGGGCGGATGCCCACCCGGTCGATCACGTCCTGCCGGGCAAAGATTTCGTCCCGGGGGCCGTCGGCAATCACCTGGCCTTGATACAACACGATGATTCGATCCGCCCACTGGCAGACCAGCTGCATGTCGTGGGTGGCGATGACCGCCGTGTGGATCACGTCCTTCATCTCCTCCAGCACGCCCAGAATCTCCCGGCGGGTGGCGATGTCCAGATTGGCGGTGGGTTCGTCCAGCAGCAGAATGGCCGGGTTCAGCGCCACGCCGATGGCAAGGCTGGCCCGGCGCATCTGGCCGCCGGAGAGCAGCCGTCCGTCCCGGTCGGCAAGCTCGGTGAGCCGGAACCGGGCCAGCAGCTCCTCACAGCGGGTCTGCCAGTCCGGCACGCCCCGCACCTGCATGGCATAGGCGATGTCGGCCCGGATGGAGTCCTTGATGAACATTTCCTCCGGGTTCTGGTAGATCAGTGAGATCAAACGCCCCAGCTCCTCGGCCCGGCGGTCGCCCACCGGCTGGCCCAGCAGGCTTACCTGGCCCTCGGCGGGGCGCAGCAGGCCCACCATCAGCTTCATCAGGGTGGACTTGCCCGCTCCGTTGGAGCCGATCAGCGCCACCCGCTCGCCCTGGCGGATGGTCAGATTCAGCCCGTCAAAAATGGTGCGGGCTTCGCCCTTCACCGAGCGGTAACGCAGCTGGATGTTCTCAAACTCCACGGCCTGCGGAGCATCCGGCACCACAGATGCGGGTGCTGGAGCGGGCAGCCGGAAGGGCAAGGCGGAAAAACAGTCGACTCCGGTGTCCACGGTGGTGGGCAGGGGCGCGTCCTCTGCCAGCAGACCCCGCTTTTGCAGCAGTCGGCCCGCCTGGGTTACCTGCGGCGGAAAGATGTTGCAGTGTTCCAGCTCATCCACCCGCTGAAGGGCCTTTTCGGTGGGCAGCTTCCACTGCACCTGACCGTCCTTCAACAGCAGAACGTTTTTGCAGTAATCGGCAATGTATTCGGTGTGATGCTCAATCACGATGATGGTCTTGCCGTGGTTCTGGTTCAGATCCCTCAGCACCTCATAAATGCGGTCGGCGTGCATGGGATCCAGCTGGGCGATGGGCTCATCCAGAATCAGGATGCCCGGCTGCAGCGACACCGCGCCCGCCAGCGCCAGCAGATGGGTCTGCCCGCCGGACAGCTGCCACACATATTCCTCCTCGCGCCCCTCCAGCCCGCACTGGGCCAGAGCGCGCCTTCCCCGATCCTTGTAATCGGGGAAGGCGTAGTTCAGGCAGGAATAGGAGGCGTCGTCCAACACGGTGGGGCGAACGATCTGGTTTTCGAAATCCTGATAAACATAGCCCACCTTCCGGGCAAGCTCACCCACATCGGCACTCAGGGTGTCCTGCCCGTCCACGGTGACAAGGCCTTCAAACCGGCCGGTGATGAAATGGGGGATCAGGCCGTTGAGCACCTTGCACAGGGTGCTTTTGCCGCAGCCGTTGTTGCCCACAATGGCCAGAAAGTCGCCCTGCTCCACAGTGAGGGAAAGGTTGTTCAGGGTGGGCTTTTCCGCCCCGGGGTAGGTGTAGGTCAGGTGTTGGATCTCCACTGCGTTCATGATCAGCCAGCCACGTTCCTTTCGCTGTTTTTCTTCAGGGCAACCAGCACAATCACAGCCAGCGCGGCGGCAACCACCATGCCGGCGGCCATTGCGGTGCCGCTTTCAGCCCAGCTGGCCTCCCAGTCGATCAGGGCCATGCCGGCGGTGGCGGCCAGCTCAGCCAGAACAGCCACCACGAAGCCCAGCACGCAGATGCCCGCGACCCGAAGGTTTACGCCGCCTTCTGCGCCCGCAGTGCGGGGAGCCATGCCCAGCAGGGGCTCGATCTTGCCGTACAGGCGGGGAACCAGATACAGAGTGGGCAGCATGCAGAACAGAATGCCGCTGAACAGGAAATCGTTCAGGAAGGCGAAGCCCTCGGTGGCAAATACGCTTTCGGGCAGGCCGGCCACGGCCTCAAAATCCTCCACGGCGAACTGCACCTTCAGCACGTCCACCACAGCGCCCATGAACAGCTGCAGGCCGGTGCCCGCAAAGGCGGCCGCGCCCACCGCCAGCTTGTTGCGGGGATCCTTCACCAGACGGCCGGCGATGTAAACGCCGATGGCAACGGTGATGAACTTCTCCAGCTCGCCCAGGCCGCCGAACTGGCCCAGCATGATCTCACTGAATACCAGCTCACCGGTGGAAGCGCCCAGCGCCGCGCTCAGCGGGTCGAACAGCATGGCCAGGGTGAGGGGGATGAACAGAAAATATTCCACCGAGAATTCCACCAGACCGATCTGGAACTTGGGGATCAGCTCGGTAAACAGGGTGGCCAGGCCGTAGAGCGACATGGTCAAAACAAAAATCATCAGTTTCTGCGACTGGGTGGCAGTCGTTTTTTGCGATGCGTTCATGAATGGATTCCTCCCGTTTTCTTCTCGTTCTCAAAGCAGTCCGCACCCGGCATTTCGGGTGCATCATCAGTGTACCAGAGAAAATGTAAGTTTTTCCTGCAAATAAATGTTAAATGCAAGTTAATTTTCTTTCTGGACAAAATTGCGGGCATTTGCCCACAAAACGGTGGGAAGGAGAAGGGAAAACGCTGTTTTTGGGTTGCATGCAGCAGCGGGATACGGTATAGTAAAAAGGTCAGGCCCAAAGCAAGGGGTCTGAATGAGAACGAGAGAAACCTCTGATCCAAAAGAAAGGAAACGCGGTTTATTATGAAAGCTTTACTGGATATCCTGCGCGGTATCGTGATCGGTATCGCAAACATCATTCCCGGCGTGTCCGGCGGCACCATGGCGGTGTCCATGGGCATCTACGACAAGCTGATCAGCGCGGTGACCGGCCTGTTCAAGCATTTTAAGGAGAGCATGAAGCTGCTGATCCCTCTGGGCATCGGCATGGGCATCGGCATTGTGGGCTTCGGCTTTTTGCTGGAGTACCTGCTGGAGGCCCATGTGCTGGCTACCTGCCTGACCTTTGTGGGCCTGATTCTGGGCGGCCTGCCCATCCTGTGGATGAACCTGACCCGCAACGTGGCCAAAAAGCCCGGCGGCCGCATCGGTGCGGGCGAAGTGATCAGCTTCCTGGTGCTGCTGGCCATCGGCGTGGGCCTGCCTCTGCTGCAGGGCTCCGAGGGTGCGGTCAAGACCCTGACCCTGAACCCCGGCACCATTGTGGTGCTGTTCCTGCTGGGCCTGATCGCCAGCGCCACCATGGTAATTCCCGGTGTGTCCGGCAGCATGGTGCTGATGGTGCTGGGCTATTACAGCACCATTCTGGCGCTGGTCACTGGCACCGTAACCATGCTCAAGGACATGGACATCGGCGGCGTGATCAACAACTGCCTGCTGCTGGCCCCCTTCGGTGTGGGTGTTGTGCTGGGCATCTTCCTGATCGCCAAGGTGATTGAGTATCTGTTCCAGCGATTCCCCAGCCAGACTTTCGCGGCCATCATCGGCCTGATCGTCTCCTCTCCCTTTGCCATCCTCTATTCTGCCGACGCTCTGAGCGGCTTCTCGGTGGTGGAGCTGGTGGTTGGCCTGGTGCTGGCGGCCCTGGGCGCCTGGGTCACCTGGCTGATGGGCAGCAAGGAAGAGGCCTGATTCATCCTTTGAAAAAACGAGCAAGCGGCGCGCCGCCTGCTCGTTTTTTTGTGCGGGATTGCCCAAGGCAAAAAAATCTTTCAATTTGTGAAGAAAACCTCCTTCCAGGTTCGTTGTATTCGGCGAAGGGGCAAACAAGTAAGGGAAGGGGGCGTTCAGCCGAGTGACCAATGCACAGTTCAGCGCACTGGTGGAGCAGTATCAAAAGCTGGTCTATACCGTGTGCTACCAGCTGGTACGGGATCATCAGCTGGCGGAGGACCTGACCCAGGATACATTTGTTGCAGCCTTTTCTCACATGGATGACTGCCCGCCCGAACATTACAGGCCCTGGCTGGCCCGTATCGCGACCAACAAAGCCCGCGACCATTTGAAGAGCGCCTGGAACCGGCGGGTGATGACCCCCGGCGACGAGGCCATGCCGGAAACGGCGGCGGTGGGCGCGGCACCCCCCGGGCCGGAGGATCTGACGGTGAGCGAGGCCGAGGCCCAGGCGATCCGCCAGATGGTAAAGGACCTGCGGGAGCCCTATTACCAGGTGTCGGTGATGTATTTTCTGCAGGAGCGCAGCGTGGAAGAGATCGCCCGCGCTCTGCGCCGCCCGCCCAAAACGGTACATACCCAGCTGTATCGGGCAAAACGCCTGCTGCAGCAGCAGATCACAGAAAGGAGACAGGCGCAATGACGGAACTGTTTTTACAAAACGGCCATCTGAGCGACGAGGGACTGCAGGCCCTCATCGACGGTACGCTGGATGAATTGCAGCGGCTGGAAGCCGCGGAGCATCTGAGCTTCTGCGACGAGTGCCTGACGCGATATACCGCTCTGCTTACCGGGGATGTGCTGGAGGAGCCGGAGCAGGACGTAACTCTGCCGGTGATGCGCAGGCTGCGCCGCCGGGCCGTGAAGAGCGCCTGGAACCGGTATGCAGCGGCGGCCGCCGCGGTGGTGATCACTGCGGGCCTGTGGTACAGCGGTGTGTTTGGCGGAGCCATGGAGGCGCTGGCCATCCAGCCTCCCGCGCTGGAGCAGACCGCACAGGAGCAGGAGCCTGGCCCGCTGGGCCAATTGCTGGAGCGCATCGGTGTGGCCGACGGGGGCGAACCGGCCCGGCCAGACAACGGCCTTGGCCCGGAGCACCGGCCGGCAAACGTGCACCAGCTGGATGATCCGGAAGAAGCCGGGCCGGATGAGCCGGACGATACAGAGAACGGCGGGCTGGGCCAGTGGCTGAGCCAGCTGATCAACCGGCAGGACAACTGATCAAAACGACTGAATGGGAGCGTGCGACAATATGATCAAAAATGGATTTTTGACCTTCTGCTTTTCCTTTATCCCGGGCGCGGGTCAGATGTATCAGGGATACATGAAACGGGGCCTTTCTCAGGTGACCGCCTTTGTGCTGCTCATCGCTTTGGGAGCGGGGCTGTTCGGCCCCATCGCGGTGTTCGCCGCCGTGGTGTATATGTACAGCTTCTTCGATTCGCTGAATCTGCGCAGCCAGCTGAAGATGGGCATCTGCCCGCCGGACGAGTACCAGTTCAATCTGGACGAACTGAAAGGCCTTGCCCGGCTGGCCATGCAGCGCCACAATCTGGTGGGCTGGGGCCTGGTGCTGCTGGGCGTCTGGGGCCTTTACTCCAACTTCATCTATCCCTGGGTGTGGGATCTGGCCGACATCTTCGGTTACGACAACCCGGTGGTGAACGCGGTGCGTTCCCTCATCAACAATCTGCCCACGCTGGCGGTGTCGGTGATCTTTGTGTATGCGGGCGTTCGGCTGATCCGGGGCTCCGGACCGAAAAAGGGCGGCGAGCTGCCGCAGGATCTGGAGGACGATTTCACCGAATACAAGGGTGAATGAGGGAGGAACAGGCAATGAACAATACCGATTTTGAACCGATGAACCCCATGGAAGAAACCGCACAGCCGGAAATGCAGGCAGACCGGCCGCAGGGCGCACCGCAGCCCCGGCGGGCGCAGAAGATGCACCAGGAGCGGCCGAAGGTGCGCCGGGTGGGCTTTTTCACGCTGGGCATTGCGCTGATCCTTACCGGCGGCTGCATTGCCGCAAGCATGATTCTGCCGGATTTCCCGCTGTTCACCGTGGCAAAGCTGGCTCCGCTGGTGCTGGTGGCTCTGGGTGTAGAGGTACTGTGGGCCAATGCCCGTAAGGGTGACGCCCAGCTGAAATACGATCTGCTGAGCATGTTTGTCTGCTTTGTGCTCATCTGCGCCAGCATGGGCGCGGCCACCCTGCCCATTCTGCTGCGCTATTACGGGCCGGATCGGGAGTACACTGAGCGGCGGCTGGAGCAGGAGCTGGAGGAGCAGCTGAATGAGAAGCTGCCTGACGGAATCGTGCTGGATGGTTACAGCTATGTGGACCTGAACCGGATGGAGTTCGACAGGGAAATGACGCTGGCGGATCTGAAAACCGAGGATCTGGTGCGGGTGAATCTGACACTGGCCGGAATCTATGCGGATGAAAATGCCTTTGCCGAGGCCTGCGCGCAGATGCTGCCCGCCCTGCGGGAGCTGGGCGTGGATCAGGTGGACTTCCATTCGGAGAATGGCGACGATCAGTGGGAGCTGCAGATCGGCGGCCCATTCCAGATGAACGCCAGTGCTCAGGAGCTGGCGGTTCAGGTGACCCACATGGTGCGCTACTGGGAGGACGACAGTTACACCTGGTGGGATGAGGATGAGCTGACGGAGCATCTGGCCGAACAGGAGAATACCGACCTGCAGGAGCCTCAGCCGGAAGCTGATTCCACAGAGATCACCATGGAACAAGCCGGTGAGACCAGCGCGGAAGTGACCGCCATGGAGAACGGCTGAGAAAAATTCAATACGCAAAAGCCCCGCAGAGCTGCGTAATGACGCATACTCTGCGGGGCTTTTTTGAATATCAGTAGACAAAGGCGTTCTGCACAAGATAATTGATCACGAAGAGAGCCACATCCACCGGAATCTTGGCGCCCAGCTCGGGAAGACCGGGAACAAGGCCCACCAGCAGCGAGACGAAAAATGCGCTGGCCAGCGTTTTCAGAATGGTGAGAATGGTATAGAGCGTGGCGCTGCGCTGGTGCGCCGCACGGCTCTGAAAGACGAAGAAATAGTTGATCAGATAGTTCATCAGGCTGGAAAGCACCCGTGCCACAATGGTGGCGGCGGTGATGTAGACTGCCTCCGGCAGATAGGGCCGCAATGCGCAGCACAGCAGCCAGAACGCCCCAAGATCCACCCCGGAGGAAACCAGCGAGGAGGCAGCAAAGGGCACAAAGGTTCGCCAGCCGCGTTTTGCGGCCGGGGGCTCAGAATTGGAAGAACACATGAAACCTTACTCCATTCAGACAAAAACAGTGGGGCTACAGCGCCGCGTGCACCGCGGCCAGAATGGCGGGGGCGCTGCGCAGTGCATCGGGGGCAAGCTGTGTGGGGGAGAGCTCCACACCCAGATCCTCCAGCCCCTCGAACAGGGTGATGCGGGCAAGAGAATCCATCAGCCCGCTTTCGATCAGATCCACACCTTCCTCCAGCGCCCGGGGCGTGCCGCAGGCGTTGGCGATCAGGCTCAGGATCATGTCGTCGGTCAGTTGCATTGAAAATGTCTCCTTTCGGCGATCACAGCAGAAATTCCCGGGCCAGCTGCGCCCGGTCGCACTTGCCGTTTTCGGTCACCGGCAGCTCGTCCAGCCAGAACAGCCGGCCGGGCAGCATGTAGGCGGGCAGGCGCTGAGCCAGCAGACGGCGAACTTCCTCTTCCGGCAGGCGGGCGCTTTGGGCTGCCTGCAAAAAGGCGCAGAGCCGACGCACCCGGCCGTCCGGTGAGCGCTGGGGCAGCACCGCCGCCCGCTCCACACCGGGCAGAGCGTGTAGTGCGGCTTCCACCTCGCCGGGCTCGATGCGCCAGCCGCAGTATTTCAGCTGGTCGTCCAGCCGACCGGTGCACCACACATGGCCGCCCTTCACAAAGCCGCTGTCGCCGGTGCGGTACCAGCCGCCGGAAAACCGGGCGTCGCCGCTGCCGGGCAGGTAGCCGGAAAACACGCTCTCGCCCCGCAGGGCCAGCTCGCCGGGCTCCCCTTCGGCAAGGAGTTCTCCCTTTGGGCCAAGCGCTGCGATTTCCACCGCAGACTGCTCCACAAGACCCACCGGAAGAGGGCCGTCGGCAAAGGTGGCCAGCGCGTCGGCCGCGTTCACCGCACACACCGCGCAGGCGGCCTCGGTGGGGCCGTAGGCGTTCAGCAGGGCTGCGCCGGGGAAACGGGACAGGAATTTCTCCGCCGCAGGCCGCGGCAGCACCTCGCCGCAGCAGAACACCGCCCGCAGCTTCGGCATCAGCGCCGGGGAGAAGCTTTTGTCGCACAGGCACAGCTCCAGAAAGGTGGGGGTGCACACCAGCACCGCCGCGCCGCTGGCCGAAAGCTGCCGGAACAGCAACGCCGGGTCGGCCAGTTCTTCACGGGAAAGGCTCACCAGCCGTCCCTGCCCGCAGAAGGCAAGGGTCAGATCTGCCAGTGAGAGATCGAAGGAAAAGCCTGCCTGCCCTACCACCGTCTCGCCGGGGGCGAGGGTCAGCGCGGGCCGGGCGGTGATCCAGCGGGCAAAGTTCGCCAGCGCCCGCCGGGGCACCGGAATTCCCTTGGGATGGCCGGTGCTGCCGGAGGAAAACAGAATGTAGGCGGTCTGTTCCGGGCTGCAGGGGCGGGGCGCAGCCAGTGGCTCAATAATGCCCGGCTCGCACATGGGCCAGAGGGGCGCGGTCGGCAGCTCTTCCGGCCAGGGAGCGGGGGCTTCGTCGGCAAACAGCAGGGCGGCGGCCCCCGCCTGGCGGAACACGGTTTCCACCCGGGCGGCAGGCCAGCCCTCGTCGCAGGGAACGTATGCCCGGCCCGCCAGCAGGCAGGCCAGCATGCCCACCGGCAGGGCGGGCTGCTTGTGGCCGTAAAGCAGGATGGGGCCTTCGCCCGGCCAGAGCTGCTCCAGCGCCGCGGCCAGAACCCGGGCACGGGTGAGCAGCTGGCCGTAGCTAAGCCCCCATCCGCCGCTTTCGTAGGCGGGCAGATGGGGGCTTTTGGCACAGCGTTCCACAAGATCATTCAAACAAATCCGATTGTTCACACAGCATTCTCCTTTTGCGGGTCAGGGCACCATTGGCCGCCGTCCTCCCTGCGCAGCTCTTCCGGCGGAATCAGGGCCGGGTCGAACAGTACCCGGGAGTGATTGTCCAGAATCAGCTCCCGGCGCAGTGTCCGGCCGCTGGCCCGGTCAATGGTGAGCTTGTAGACCTGGCTCAGCCGGTAGTAGCCGTCGTCCAGGCGGGCGTAGTGGCTGTTTTCCTCCACCAGTCGGTAGCGGCAGGGGAAGGGGCGCAGGCAGCGCAGCTCGCCGCAGAGCTCGTCCTCCCGCAGCCAGACCAGCAGCTGCACCGGCTGATCGCTATCGTTGCGAAAGCGGTAATCCACATTGTTGTAAAACACCGAGGTTCCGGTGCCGAAGGGCACGGTGCGCCGCTCGTCCGGGAAAAGGGCATCGGAATGATGGTGCAGCTCAGTTACGGTGAGGGGGCTGTTCAGTACCAGCCAGTGGATCAGGTTTGCCAGCTGGCACAGCCCGCCCCCGATGCCCCGGCCCAGCTGCCCGCCGGAGATGGTCAGCCCTTCCTGATAGCCCCTGCGGCGGGTGGCGTTGCCCACCGTGCGCCAGAAGGAGAAGGTTTCGCCGGGGGCGATGATCAGCCCGTTCACCTGCGCGGCGGCCAGCTCCAGGTTGCGGGCCTTGCCCTCCTGCAGCCGGGGATCCACTCCGGCCAGCCGGCGGCGGATCACCGAGCAGTGGCCTTTCACCAAAGCAGGCAGAGGCTCAGTCTGGCGGGTGGAGGCAAACCGCTGGCGGCCCGCCAGATCTCGCACACGGCGCAAAAGCCGCTCCTTGCGCAGAGAGATCCAGTAGCATACCGGGCCGTATTCACAAAACAGTTTTCGCCGCGCCATGGCGCTTCGCCCTCCTTGCTGTGCGGGTTCTGCGGGGAAAAGGAATAAGTTTACGATACAATATCCCGGCAGTAATGTCAAACAGACCGGAATGCGTTGTTAAAAAATAAACGCATTTGTAAAATGCTTTTTGGTTGTACTTTGCGCCTGCCCGTGCTACACTGAACATGGATTATTTCAAAAATTTGAACAGTTGCCGGCGCTGTTTTCGGCCCGGTGGAAAGGTGAGAAGGAATGAAACTGCTCAAAGGATATACAAAAGAAGAAAAGAGCTGGATGATGTACGACTGGGCCAACAGCGCCCACTCGGTGATCGTGGTCACCATCCTGCCCATCTTCTACAATACGGTTGCGGGTTACATGGCGGACTCTGCCTCCGGTATGAGCACCTGGGGCTACGCCACTAGCGCGGCCATGGCCATCGTGGCGCTGCTGGCCCCGGTGCTGGGTGTGTTCGGCGACTTCAAGGGCATGCGCAAAAAGCTGTTTGTGGGCTTCATGCTGGTGGGCGTTGTATCCTGCGCGCTGATGGCCGCCACCCCCATGATGGACTTCATGGAGCCGGGCATGGCGGAAAAGGTGGGCATGGCAGTGCTGGCGCTGTACATCCTGTCCACCATCGGCTTCGCCGGTGCGAATCTTTACTACGACAGCTTTTTGAATGACGTAACCACCGAGGACCGGATGGACAAGGTGTCCACCATGGGCTACGGCATGGGTTACATCGGCGGCTCCACCATCCCGCTGCTGACCTTCCTGATTCTGAATCTGGTGCTGGGCAGCGACAAGATGCTGTTCTGCCTGTCCTTTGCCTTCGGCCTGACCGCCGTGTGGTGGCTGGTGTTCAGCATCCCTCTGCTGAAAAACGTGGAGCAGAAGAGCTACAACGAAAAGACCAAAGGCGCGGTGGGCCACGCACTGCGGGGCCTGGCCGGTACCGTGAAGGAGATCTTCCATCACAAGGCCATGTTCGTGTATCTGATCGCCTACTTCTTCTACATCGACGGCGTGAACACCATCATCCACATGTCCACCAGCTACGGCGATACCCTGGGCCTGGATTCCACCAGCATGCTGCTGGCGCTGCTGCTGGTGCAGGTGCTGGGCCTGCCCTTCTGCCTGCTGTACATCAAGGCCAGCGAGAAGTTCGGCGCCCGCACCATGGTGGGCGTGGGCATCTGCGTGTATGTGGGTGTGACCATCTTCGGCTTCTTCCTGCGGGAGGTCTGGCAGTTCTGGGTGATGGCCATCATGGTGGCCACCAGCCAGGGCGGCATTCAGGCGCTGAGCCGCAGCATGTTCGGCAAGATGATCCCGGACAAAAAGCGCAGCGGCGAGTTCTTCGGCTTCTACGATATCTTCGGCAAGTTCAGCGCCATCATGGGCCCGGCTCTGGTGGGCTGGAGCAGCGCCATCGCTTCGAACGTGGCCCTGAACAAGATGGGCCTGACCCGTGCCACCGCCAGCGCCGATGTGCTGGCTCAGGTGGACACCGCGGCCGCACCCTGGGGCATCTTGAGCCTGCTGTTGATCTTCTTCGTGGGCGGCGGGCTGTATTTCTTCGTGCTGCCCCGCTACCTGAACGGGAAAAAGTAAAACCGGAAAGAAAATACAAAAAGAAAACCGCCCCGGGGCAAAAAACGACTGGCCCCGGCGGCGGTTTTCTTTTATAATCTAGATAGAGATTCAAATCGGGCGCCTTGCCCGCGCAGCATCCCCGGTCTGTATGCCCCCCGGCGGGGCGGATCGGGGCAAATGGTGCTGCCCGAAACAGCACAGAAAGGAACTTCCATGTTCGAGATTTTCAAGCATACAGCGGAATACAAGCGCCTGCAAACGGCGCTGCAGACCCCCGGCGCGGCGGCCCTGTTCGGCATGCCCCCGGTGGCCCATGCCCGGCTTCTGCGGGAGCTGGCGGAAGAGAATGGCCAGAGCCTTCTGGTGGTGACCCCCGGCGAGGCGGAGGCCACCCGTTTTGCCCAGGATCTGGAGGCGCTGGGCCTGCCCGCCGCCGTGTTCCCGCCCCGGGACTTTCTGCTCCGGCCCATTGAGGGTGCGGGCAGAGAATACGAGTACCGGCGCCTTGCGGTGCTGGGCGATCTGGTGGGTGGCCGTCTGCGGGCGGTGTGCGTGCCCGCCGAGGCCCTGCTGCAATACACCGTACCCAAGGCCGAGTTCTGTGCCAATACCCTGACCTTGAAGCCGGGCATGACCATTCCGGTGAAGGAGCTGGCCGCCCGGCTGCTGGCGGCGGGCTACCACCGGCGCAGCCAGGTGGAGGGCCCCGGCCAGTTCAGCGTGCGGGGCGGTATTGTGGACGTGTTCCCGCCGGACTCCAGGGCCCCCGCCCGGGCGGAGTTCTGGGGCGATGAGATCGACACCCTGAACAGCTTCGATATTCTGAGCCAGCGGCGGGATGACGCGCTGGAAAAGGTGTACATCTCGCCCGCCCGTGAGGTGCTGTTCGGCGATGCGGCCGAGACTGCCGCCGCCCTGCGCAGTGCCCTTGCCGCCCAGAAGGGCCGGCGGGCCAGCGCCATGGAAAAGGCCATGGAAGCGGATCTTGCCCAGCTGGACGCGGGCCTTGTGCCCGAGGCGCTGGACAAGTATCTGGGCATCCGCTACCCCAAGCCCGCCACCCTGCTGGATTACTTCGACAATGCGATTCTGGTGCTGGAGGAGCCCAGCGCCATCCGGGAGGCTCACAAGGCCACCCAGTTCCGCCGCACCGAGGAGATGAAGGGCCTGTTTGAGGAAGGGCTGCTCTGCCCCGGGCTGGATGTGCTGTATCAGGATCTGCCGGATCTGATGCATGCGGTGGACAGCATGCCCAGCCTGTGCTGCGAGAATTTTGCCCGCACCATGCCGGAGATAAAGCTGAAGGACATCGTGAACGCCCCGGCCCATGCTCATCCGCCCTTCAGCGGCGAGGTGGCCTCGCTGGCCGAGGATCTGGAGCCGCTGACCAGGCAGGGCTATGTGGTGGAGCTGCTGGCGGGCACGCCTCGCGCCGCCGCCGCGCTTGCAAAGGATCTGGCGGCCAAGGGCTTTGCCGCCACCGCTGCAAAGGATGTGCTGCCGGGGCCGGGTGTGGTCGCGGTGCGCCCGGGGCACCTGACCGGCGGTGCGGAGTTTCCCTTTGCCAAATACGCCCTTTTCACCAGCCGCAAGGCGGGCAGCGCCGACAGCGGCAAAAAGCCCGCCAAAAAGAAAAACAAGGACGCCCTTTCCAGCCTGACCGACATCAAGCCCGGCGATTATGTGGTGCACCAGAACCACGGCATCGGCATGTATACCGGTATCCAGCGGCTGGAAGTGCAGGGTGTGGTGAAGGATTATCTGAAGATCAGCTACGATAAGGGCGACACTCTGTATGTGCCGGTCACCCAGCTGGACCTGCTCAGCCGCTACACCGCCCCCGGCGATTCCGACAAGGTGAAGCTGGCCAAGCTGGGCGGCACCGAGTGGGCCAAGACCCGCCGCCGGGTCAAGACCGCCGCCGCCGAGATGGCTCAGGAGCTGATCGAGCTGTATGCCAAGCGGCGACAGGCCAAGGGCTTCGCCTTCCCGGAGGACAGCGACTGGCAGCGGGACTTTGAGACTCGCTTTGAGTACGACGAGACCGGCGACCAGCTCACTGCCGCCGCCGAGATCAAAAAGGACATGGAAAAGCCCTGGCCTATGGATCGGCTGCTCTGCGGCGACGTGGGCGTGGGCAAAACCGAGGTGGCCCTGCGGGCGGCCTTCAAGTGCATCATGGGCGGCAAGCAGTGCGCCATTCTGGCCCCCACCACTCTGCTGGCCTGGCAGCATTACAACGGTCTGCTGGCCCGGATGGAGGCCTTCCCGGTGAAGGCCGGGCTGCTCAGCCGGTTCCGTACCCCCACCCAGCAGAAGGAGACGCTGCGGGGCCTGAAGGAGGGCACCGTGGACGTGGTGGTGGGCACCCACCGGCTGCTGAGCAACGACGTGAAATTCAATGACCTGGGCCTTGTGATCATCGACGAGGAGCAGCGGTTCGGCGTCAAGCACAAGGAAAAGCTGAAGGAAGCCTTCATCGGGGTGGATATGCTCACCCTGTCTGCCACGCCCATTCCCCGTACCCTGAACATGGCCATGAGCGGCATCCGGGATATGAGCACCATTGAGGAACCCCCGGTGGAGCGCCAGCCCATCGAGACCTATGTGATGGAATACGACGCCAACATTGTGGCCGAGGCCATCAAAAAGGAGCTGGCCCGGGGCGGGCAGGTCTACTACCTGCACAACCGGGTGGACAGCATCGACGCCTGCGCCGGCATGGTGGGCCAGATGGTGCCCGGGGCCCGCATTGCCACCGCCCACGGCAAGATGACCGAGGAGCAGCTGTCCAAGGTATGGCAGCAGCTGCTGGACGGCGAGGTCGACATTCTGGTCTGCACCACCCTGATCGAGACCGGCGTGGACGTGCGCAACTGCAACACCCTCATCATTGAGGACGCGGACAAGATGGGCCTTGCCCAGCTGTATCAGATCCGGGGCCGGGTGGGCCGTTCCGGCCGCAAGGCCTACGCCTACTTCACCTTCCGGCGGGACCGGGTGCTCACCGATGTGGCGGCCAAGCGGCTTTCCGCCATCCGGGAGTTCACCAGCTTCGGTTCCGGCTTCCGCATTGCCATGCGGGATTTGCAGATCCGGGGCGCGGGCAGCCTTCTGGGCCAGAGCCAGCACGGCCACATGGAAGCAGTGGGCTACGATCTGTATGTGAAGATCCTGAACAACGCCATCGCCATGGCCAAGGGCGAGGAGCTGCAGCCGGACAAGAGCGAATGCCTGATCGACATCACGGTGGATGCCTACATTCCCGAGCGCTACATTGCCGAGGCGGCGGGCCGCATCGAGGCCTACAAGCGCATTGCGGCCATCGAGACCGAAGAGGACGCGCAGGATGTGCTGGACGAGCTGATCGACCGTTACGGCGACGTGCCGGACAGTGTGGCGGGTCTGGTGGACATCTCGCTGGTGCGGGTGAGCGCCGCCCGGGCCGGCATCTACGAGATCGGCCAGAAGCGGGACGCGCTGATCCTTTATTCCGACACACTGAACGCCCAGCGGGTGAAGCTGGCGGTAGCTGCGCTGCCCGGGCGCATCACCGTGAACAGCAGTGCCAAGCCCTATCTGGCGGTGCGGGTGGCCCCCGGCGAAAAGCCGCTGGAGCTGCTCAAACAGGCGCTCAGCGCCCTGGGGCCGGTTCAGGAGACGGACGGCGAGGAGAAAAAGGCATAAATTTGCACCCAAATGCCGCCCGAAAAGCAAAAAGAATTGAGAAATCGGCCAATATCGTGTAATATAAAAGGGTATGCGTAATCATTTTCGCATACCCTTTTTTTCAGCGATTTTACCGCCCTCTGCCTGCCGAAAAGGCCGGGGGCTGAAAGGAAGATTGAATTCCATGCCGGAAGGCTATACTCACATCCGAACCGCCCGGGCGGCGGCGCGGCTGGCGGGCATCACCCCCGCCGACGGCGCGGCCTTCGACTGCGGCGCAAACGGGCCGGACATGCTGTTCTGCTACCGGGTCTGGCGCAAAAGCGCCCGCCGGGGCGAGGATCTGCCCAAAATCGGCGACCGGCTGCACGACGAAAACACCGGTGCGTTTTTGCAGTCTTTGCTGGAAAACGCAAAGACTCCGGAGCAGCAGAGCTATGCGTTGGGCTTTTTGTGCCACTACGCGGCGGACTGCGCGTTGCACCCTTATGTGGTGATGATCACCAAACCGGGCGCGGCTTATGGCCGACCCGGCGGCCACGGCTATTTTGAGATCGCGCTGGACAGCTTTCTCCATCAGAAGGATACCGGAAAAAGCGCGGTGCCGGTGAACGACAATACCCCCGCCCTGAACGGGCAGGCGCTGGATGGCGCGGTCGAGCTTTTGCAGGCCGGCATTCAGGCGGCGCTGGGGCTGACCGTGAGCCGGCAGGCATTGAAGGACAGCTTCGCCCACACCCGGATGCTCCGGGGCCATTTCGTGAGCCGGCTGCGTGTGAAATACGCGCTGTTCTGGCTGGTGGAGCCGCTGTTCGGCGGCCGGGGCTTCATCACCGGCCACATCACCCCCGCCCGCCTTGCGGGCACCCGCAAGGGCGAAAAGCCGCTGCCGGAGGTCTGGGAGCATCCCTTCACCGGCGAGGAGCAGCAGACGGACCTGGCCGGCCTGCTGGATCAGGCCGAGCGCACCGGTGCAGCCTATATGCTGGCGGCGCAGGGCTACTGGCAGGGCAAGCTGCGGCTGGAACGGGCCATGGAGGTCATCGGCTCCCGCAGTTATCTGTCCGGTCTGGAGGATGCGCGAAGCGCCCCGGCCCGGCAGCAGGAACCAGCACCCGCGGAGCAGCCGGAAGCCGAACCGGCTGTGGAGACAGAGGTCGAGCAGCAGCAGCCCCGCTGGGAGGATATTGACATTTCCGGTGAACTGGACGATAATAGTGTAGGTTAATGAAATTGTACGGCCCGCCACGGCGTGCGGGCAGAAGGTTTGAAAATAAAGTGAGGAAGAATGCTATGCTGAAACTGGAGCATCTGGCCTGGAGCATTCCGGGCGGCGAGAGCATCATCAAGGACATCGACCTGGAGCTGGGCGAGGGCAAGCTGGTGGTGGTCACCGGCCCCAACGGCGGCGGCAAGACCAGTCTGGCCAAGCTGATCGCCGGTGTGGAGACCCTGAGCGGTGGCCGCATCATTTTTGACGGCGAGGACATCACTGATATGGACGTGACCCAGCGGGCCAAAAAGGGCCTGGCTTATGCCTTCCAGCAGCCGGTGCGCTTCAAGGGGCTCACCGTGCGGGATATGCTGGAGCTGGCTGCCGGCAAGGAGCTGAACGAGGGTGAGCTGTGCGCGCTGATGGGCAAGGTTGGCCTGTGTGCCAGCGAATACATCGACCGCGAGCTGAACGCCAGCCTGTCCGGTGGCGAGATCAAGCGCATCGAGATTGCCAGCGTGCTGGCCCGCAAGGCAAAGCTGTCCATCTTCGACGAGCCGGAAGCCGGCATCGACCTGTGGAGCTTCGCCCGCCTGGTGGAGACCTTCGAGGAGCTGCGTGCCAAGAGCACCGGCACCCTGCTGGTGATCAGCCATCAGGAGCGGATTCTGTCCATTGCGGACGAGATTGTCGTCATTGCAGACGGCAAGGTGCGCCAGCACGGCCCCCGGCAGGAGATTCTGCCTCAGCTGCTGGCCAATGAACACGCGGTGCGCTGCCCGCTGGAAAAGGAGAGTGCGATCGTATGAACCAGATCACCGACGAACTGCTGCGCCTGATCTCCGCCAACCCCATCGACGGAAAGAGCGCCTTTAACATCCGGGAGGACAGCCAGTGTGCTGGCCGCCAGTCCACCGAGAATATCTCCATTGAGAACAAGGAAGGTGCGCCCGGCATCGTGATCCGGGTCAAGCCCGGCACCAAGGGTGAGACCGTGTACATCCCCGCCTGCGTGACTCATGCCGGTGTGGACGATCTGGTCTACAACGACTTCTACATCGGCGAGGGCGCCGACGTGATCGTGCAGGCTGGCTGCGGCGTGCACAGCGAGGGCGAGGAGCAGGCCCGCCACAACGGCATCCACCGCTTCTTTCTGGAGAAGTACGCACGGGTGCTGTATCTGGAAAAGCACATCGCCACCGGCAACGGCACCGGCGAAAAGCGTATTGATCCGGTGACCGACATCGAGCTGGCCGAGGGCGCCAGCCTGGAAATGGACACCGTGCAGCTGGGCGGCGTGACCAGCACTACCCGCAAGACCCGCGCGGTGTTGCAGAAGGACGCCCGTCTGGTGGTGCGCGAGCGCATCATGACCGACGGCGACGAGTTTGCCCGCACCGATTTTGTGGTGCGCATGGAGGGCGAGGGCGGTGCCTGCGATCTGGTGAGCCGCAGCGTGGCCCGGGGCAATTCCCGTCAGGAGTTCTACTCCACCATCAAGGGCAACGCCCCCTGCACCGGCCACTCCGAGTGTGACGCCATTCTGGCGGAAAACGGCAAGGTGCTGGCTCAGCCCGGTCTGGAGGCCAATCATGTGGATGCTCAGCTGATCCACGAGGCCGCCATCGGCAAGATTGCCGGCGAGCAGCTGCTGAAGCTGCGCACGCTGGGCCTGACCAGCGAGGAAGCTGAGGAAAAGATCATTCAGGGCTTCCTGAAATAATCTGTTTGATCAAAATGCGCCGGGGGATGCCCCGGCGCATTTTTTGCTGCCGAAAGTTCTGGCAGAGTTTTCCACAGGGGAGGGCTTCGGTTGTGGAAAACAGATCCGAAACAGCAAAGCCGCCCGGGATGAATTTCCCGGGCGGCTTTGCTGTGTTTGAAAAAGAAGATTGGAAGAGATCAGCGAAAAAAGCGAATTACAGTTCGGCGGAATAACCGGCAGCCTTCACTGCTCCGGCCAGCTGGGCGTCGGTAACGGTTCCGTCGGTGGTTACGGAAGCGCGGCCGGATTGCCGGTCCACGTTTACCATAGTCACACCGGGCACCGCAATCAGTGCCTGCTCCACCGCCCGACGGCAGTTGTCACACTGCATGCCCTGAACCGAAAAGGTTTTTGCATCCTTCGGGGTGGGCGTATGGCCGGCAGCCGAAGATGCACTGCAGCTGCCGGAACAGCCGGCGCAGCCACCGGAACAGCCGCAGCAGCCGCCCTTGCCGCCAAAATGTTTCTTTGTGGCCAGAACAGCCAGCACCAGCAGCACCGCAACGATCAGGATTACAATCAGATCTGCAAATGTCATAATGGAAACCCTCTTTCTGCCGCGGCGCGTGCGGCTTATTTTTTGAAGCGTTTTTTCAGCCATTCCGCCAGGCGGAACAGGCCCATGGCCGCAAAGTAAAGCGCCAGAAACGCGGCCAGCACATAGAACATGGAAACAGATGGTTCACCCATGGCTTACGCAGCGGCCTCCACCGAACGTCTTGCATAGACCCGGTTGGCCTTGTAGGGATCCGGACGGAACAGCAGGAACAGGATCACCGCCAGCACTGCGAAGGCGATGAAGGTCCAGGGGTTCACGGCAACCTGACCGGTGGCCAGACCACCCAGCTGATACACGATCAGCGCCACCGCGTAGGCGAAGATGTTCTGATAGAGAATGGCGAACCAGAACCACTTGCGGTCCTGCATTTCCTTGGCCATGGTGGCAATGGCCGCCAGGCAGGGGCTGTTCAGTAGGTTGAATACCAGGAAGGAGAAGCCGGCGGCTGCACAGGGGAACCAGGTGCCCACCGCGGCGGCTACCGCGCCGGTATCCTCCACCAGATCCTCGGATACGTTGGCCAGCACGCCCATGGTGGAGACGATGGCCTCCTTGGCGGTGAAGCCGGAGATGGAGGAAGCCACAGGCTGCCACTGGCCGAAGCCCAGAGGGGCGAACAGCACCGCGATGGCGCTGCCTACCACAGCCAGCAGGGAAGCGGAGGTATCCTCCACCAGACCGAAGGCGCCGTTCTCAAAGCCAAAGCTGGAGAGGAACCACATGACCACGCAGGCCAGGAACAGAATGGTGCCGGCTTTAATCAGGTAACCCCGCAGCCGTTCCCACACGTGCATCAGCACGGTTTTGGCACTGGGCATGTGGTAGGCGGGCAGCTCCATTACAAAGGGGGCGGGCTTGCCGGAGAAGGGTTTGGTCTTTTTGAGCATGATGGCCGACACCAGCACCGCGCCGATGCCGATCACATACATCACGGGGCCCAGGTTTGCCGCCAGCAGCTTGCTGCCGGTGGCCTGACCCGCCATCACCGCGCTGAGCAGGGCGATGACCGGCAGCTTCGCGCCGCAGGGAACAAAGGTGGTGGTCATAATGGTCAGGCGGCGGTCGTTGTCCTGCTCAATGGTCTTGGAGGCCATGATGCCGGGCACGCCGCAGCCGGAGGAGATCATCAGAGGAATGAAGCTCTTGCCGGAAAGGCCGAAGTGGCGGAAGATCCGATCCATCACAAAGGCGATGCGCACCATGTATCCGCAGTCCTCCAGAATGGAGAGGAAAAGGAACAGAATGGCCATCTGGGGTGCAAAGCCCAGCACGGCGCCCACGCCGCCGATGATGCCGTCCACCACCAGGCTGGTGAGCACATCGCTCACGCCCGCGCTGGCCAGCAGATCGCCCACCATGCCCTGGATGCCGCCCACGAAGGTGTCGTTGGTCCAGTCGGTGACCCAGGTGCCCACGGTGGACACCGAAATGTAGTATACCACCCACATGATCACAAGGAAGATGGGCAGGCCCAGCACCCGGTTGGTCACCACCCGGTCGATTCGGTCCGAAAGACTCATCTGACCGGCAGGCTTTTTCACGGTGGCGTGCACCAGACCCTGAATGTGGCGGTAGCGCTGATCGGTGATCACCGCCTCCACATCGTCGTCGTATTCTTTGGCAATGGCATCAGACAGGGGCTTGTAGGCGTTGTCCTCGCCCAGATGCAGCTGTTCCAGCACCTTGGAATCCTGCTCCAGCAGCTTGATGGCGTACCACCGCTGCTCCTGATCCGGAACGCCTGCAGGCAGATTGGCGCAAACCTCTGCGATCTTTTCCTCGATGGCCTTTTCAAAAACAGCCCCGGGCCGCTTGATCTGGCGGCTTTTTGCCAGCTTTACAGCCTCGGCCACCACTTCCTTCAGGCCGGTGCCTTTTAAGGCGCTGGTCTCCACGATGGGGCAGCCCAGCCGCAGCGAGAGGTCGGCCACGTCAATGTGAATGCCGTTTTTCTTCACAAGGTCGCTCATGTTCAGCGCCACCACCACCGGGATGCCGGTCTCGATCAGCTGGCCGGTCAGGTAGAGGTTGCGCTCGATGTTGGTGGCGTCCACCAGATCGATGATCGCGTCCGGGCGGTCATTCAGAATGTAATCCCGGGTAACCACCTCTTCCAGTGTGTAGGGGGAAAGCGAGTAAACGCCGGGCAGGTCGGTCACATCGACCACCTCGCCCTTTTTGCCGGTTTTCAGTTTGCCGGTCTTTTTCTCCACGGTAACGCCGGGCCAGTTGCCCACATATTGATTCGCGCCGGTCAACGCGTTGAACATGGTGGTTTTGCCACAGTTCGGGTTGCCGGCCAGTGCAATGGTGATTGCCATAGCTGTGAATTCCTCCTCCAGTGTTGGTTTACGCAAGCAAACTATGATTAGTCAAAACTAACCAATGGGCGAAAAAAACAGCCGTGCCGCTTATGCGGTTACCGGCTCCACGTCCACGCAGGCGGCGTCCGCCTTGCGCAGCGACAGCTCATATCCGCGTACGGTAATTTCCACCGGGTCGCCCAGGGGGGCCACCTTGCGAATGTGGATCTCGCTGCCTTTGGTGATGCCCATGTCCATGATGCGGCGCTTGTAGGCGCCTTCGCCGTTGATGCGGCGCACGGTCACACGGGTGCCGACTTTTGCATCCTGTAAAGTCATGATCAATTTCTCCTCCTCTAAGCTCCGGCCACCGGGGCGACCGGCCTGTTGCCAACGGAAAGCGGGCGCAGGGCCTGCCTCCGCTTACACATAGATATGCAGGGCCTGCTCCTGATTGATGGCGATGCGGGCATCTTTTACATGGACAATCACATCGCCCTGCAGCTGGTTGACCAGCGTAACGCTGACCCCTTCGTGGAAGCCGAGAGCCCGCAGGTGGGCCCGAACCTCGGAATTACCGCTGAGCCGCCGAATCACATAGGACTGACCGACCGCCGCCATGGAAATGGGCATCATAACGCATCCTTTCTTTTGCGCGCTGTGCCCGGGTGCGGGCGCAGCATCGCTGCAATGGTTAGTAACATCTAACTGCAATACAAGGTTAGCACTGACTAACACCTTTGTCAATAGATTGTCGTAAAAAATTTTAAAAGACTGCAAAACAAAAACCGCCCCATGCCGAAAGCAAAGGGCGGTTGCGTGTTGAAAGTGCAAATAATTCAGCTCATCTGAGGCAGCAGAGCCAGATATTTCTGCCGGTAATCTTCCAGAATACGGTTGTATTCCGGGCTGCTGCCGGCGTGCAGTGCCTGCTTGCGGGCGTGGGCGTCCACATCCAGCTCATTGCCCACCAGTCGGCCGGCAATGTTGGAGCAGTGGTCGGACACACGCTCCGCATTGGTGACAATATCCAGGAACACAATACCGGCCTCCAGTTCGCACCGGCCGGACTTCAGCCGCAGGATATGCCGCTCCCGCATGGCAAGGCAGATCTGATCCACCGTTTCTTCCAGGGGCTCCACCTGTTCGGCCTTGGCCAGATCCGCGCCGGAAAAGGCACCGGCCGTCAGCTGCAGGATTTCCTTTACGGCCTGATACAGCAGCTCCAGCTCCTGCTTTGCGGCGGAGGAAAAATGCAGTTCCCGATCCTGCACCCGCTGGGCACATTCCAGAATGTTGATGGAATAGTCGCCGATGCGCTCGTATTCACCGATCAGCTTCAGCAGCTCGGTGATCTGCCGGTTTTCGTTTTCGGTCAGCTCCCGGTCACCGATCTTCACCAGATAATCCGAGATGGACACCTCCATCTTGTCCAGAAGATCTTCACGGGTCTGAATGTTCTGGGTTACCTCATCGTTGTAATGCTCCAGCTGACCAAATGCCTTGCAGAAGTTGGTGGAGGCACGGCTGGCCATCTTTTCCACTGCGGCCCGGGCCTGCTGCAGGGCTACGGCGGGGCTGGTGAACAGACGCTCGTCCAGCACGGGCAGCGAGAGATCCTGCGCATCCTCTGCACGCTCGGGCACGGTTTTTTCCGCCAGCCAGGCCAGTGCCCGGGTGAAGGGCATGAACATCAGGGTAACCAGCACATTGAACAGGGTGTGGAAGTTGGCAATGTCGCCCTTGTTCATCACCTGATCCCAGAAAGGGAACAGGCCAACGGCCTTCAGGCCATAAATGCCCACCAGAAAGACCGTGGTGCCGATTACGTTGAAATAAAGGTGCACGATGGCACTGCGCTTGGCCCCGGTGGATGCGCCGATGGAGGCGATCAGCGGGGTGGAGCAGGTGCCGATGTTCTGGCCCAGGATGATGGGGATGGCGCTGCCCCAGGTAATGGCGCCGGTGGTGGACAGCGCCTGCAGAATGCCCACGCTGGCCGAGGAGGACTGAATGGCCACGGTGACCAGCGCGCCTGCCAGCACACCCAGAATGGGGTTCTGCAGGCTGGAAAACAGCTGCACAAAGAAGGGGCTGTCCTTTAAGGGGGCCACTGCGGCTTCCATGGTGAACATGCCGGTAAACAGGATGCCGAAGCCCATCATGATCTGGCCGATGTTGCGCTTTTTGGGGGCCTTGAAGAACACGAACAGAATTGCGCCCGCAAAGGCCACCAGCGGGCTGAAGGTGCTGGGCTTGAGCATGGTGAGCAGCCAGCCGCCGCCGGAAATGTCCGAGAGACGAATCAGCTGGCCGGTGACGGTGGTGCCGATGTTGGCACCCATGATCACGCCGATGGCCTGAGGCAGCGTGAAGATGCCGGAGTTCACCAGACCCACGCAGATTACGGTTGTGCCGGCCGAGGACTGAATCAGGCCGGTAATCACCGCGCCCAGCAGCACTGCCCGGGGCACCGAACGGGTGAGCCGCTGCAGAACACCTTCCAGCTTGCCGCCAGCCAGTTTTTCCAGGCCGGCGCCCATGATGGACATGCCGTAAAGAAACAGCGCGATGCCGCCGGCCAGATTGATCACATTAAAAATGGTCATAAAATGCAGTCTCCTGAATTTTGTGATATGTGCATACCTGAATCATTATACCATTTTTTTGCCGTTTTCGGTCTGAAAAGCGCGAAATATTCTACCTTGATTTTACAAAAACAGGGTGGAAAAAGCTGTTTTTATAAAAATACCCCCCTTTGCCCGCGGGCAAAGAGGGGGCACTCAGCTTTCGCTTAGTACGATCAGTGTGGCACGGGCAGGCAGGCAGGCGGCCCAGTCATCCTCCCGGCTCAGCCACCCGAAGCCTTCACACTTGTGATCCGGGCAGGGGGAATCCACAAAGGCGATCCGACCGTCCTCCACCTTCAGATGGATGGTGTAATAGCCGGTATCGATGTCGTATTGAGCGTCCTTGTTCAGGGGAATCTCCATTACGGTGTTATCGTCCCCGTAGGTGAGTTCGGCCACGCCGCCGGTGCTGCGGCCGCTGTTCATCCAGAACAGGATACCGGCGGCAGCCAGCAGTACCACCGCGAAAATCACGTTGATCCAGATTTTTTTGGAACGCATGGGAGTAAAGCTCCTCTCGTCAGTTGTTAAAATTGGCCTGCCGGATGGGCAGATATACTCAGTATAACAAAAAACGCACGAGCCGAAAAGTCTGAAACGTGAATTTGGCGAAAGCGCGTGCGGGTGATATGATAGAGAAAACGTAATAAACGCAGCAGAAAGGATTGCAAAGATGGATAACAGGATAATGGATTGCCTGAAAAGCAGTCAGGGATATGTGGGGCAGAACCGGGCAATTCCGGGGGAATGGAAAGAAAAGGCCCGACGGCTGTGCTGGGAATACAACCAGTCTGCACCGGATCAGCAGACCCGTTCGGAACTGTTAAAGCAATTGCTGGGCACCTGCCACCCGCTCACCTTTATTGAGCCGGCATTTCGTTGCGACTATGGATTCAATATTCACACGCATGGTCTGGCGGTGATCAACTATAATTGTGTGATTCTGGACACATCTCCGGTACACATCGGCGCCGGGGCATTCATTGCGCCCGGAGTGTGCCTGGCCTGTGCCGGCCATGCTCTGGATCCGGAACAGCGGGCCGAGGGAATCGGAACATCCAGACCGATTACACTGGAAGAAGATGTTTGGATCGGAGCCAATGCGGTGGTTTGCGGCGGAGTAACCATCGGAAAAGGTTCTGTGATTGGGGCGGGGAGCGTGGTTACCAGAGATATCCCGGCGGGCGTGGTGGCCGCAGGGGTGCCCTGCCGTGTAATCCGCCCCGTCACCGAAGCAGATCGGATTCCGCCGGAGCAGATGGCTTTCTGATTTTTGGGGAAAATTTAAAAATCCTTCATGGAATGCAAAGGATACCATGGTATACTGAGCCAAAATACCGGCTGCTGCCGATGGAGGAACGCGAAATGGAGCCCGAATTTGTATTTGAAGTTACCACAATCGATGACCGACTGGCCCCTCAGCTGAGCCGGGTGCTGCGGTATTGCGCGGATTTTTCCTCCCGCCAGAAGCTTC
The DNA here is from genome assembly GCF_964241245.1 of Allofournierella massiliensis. Lineage (NCBI taxonomy): Bacteria > Bacillati > Bacillota > Clostridia > Eubacteriales > Oscillospiraceae > Allofournierella > Allofournierella massiliensis. Next base: position 1,162 of record NZ_CAXSWZ010000011.1, on the reverse strand, counting down.
CGGTGTTGTGGGAATTTACGGATCGGCTGAATCGGATTCCCAAAGCGGACCCCGAGATACTGGAAAAGCGTCGGCGGCGGGAAGGCATGTGGGGAATAGTGTTATGGGGGCTGAGCCTGTTTTTGATGGTTCCCTCTGTAATGGATCCATCAGAGCTGGCAGCACCGCTTGTGCTGAGCGTGTTGGGGTTTTTCCTGGGGTGCATTGCCATGCGGAGCAGAAAGCGGAAGCTGTTGGGCGGGCTGAATCTGGCAATGGGCATTTTCCTTTGCCTGGGAGCGTTTCTGGAGTACACACATTTGAAGGCGTTACTGATACCGGGAATTCTTTGCCTTGCGGTTGCGCTCTGGGCTTTGGCCGCAAAACAGACACACCGGAAGGAGTCTGCTTTTGACCGTCAGGCACGAGAGCTGATCCGTCAACGTCGAACGGTTGCAGATATGGAGCGAATGCGGGTGATCTTCAGCGACGAAGGAATGGTTTTGAGCGATGGCACCGAAACGGGAGCCCAGTGCTTTGTTTATGATGAATTCCTGTTTGTGGGGGAAACCGAGGAGCTGCTGGTACCGGTGTGCGGGCAGAGAGCGGTGGTGCTGCAAACGAAAGATCTGTGCAGTGGTTCTTTGGAGGAATTGAGAATGTTTTTGCAGGAACGGGTGACTTATAAGTGGATTCAGGAGATATAGCCTGTATCGAAGTCGGGCCGTCAGGAGAAAATAAAAAGCCGCTGTATTTCCAAGGAAATACAGCGGCTTTTGGTGCGCCCGGCGGGATTCGAACCCACGGCCTTTAGAGTCGGAGTCTAACGCGCTATCCAGCTGCGCCACGAGCGCACATTAATTGGTGCAGAAATTATCTTATCATATTTTAAAGACTTTGAAAAGGCTTTTTCTCAAAAAAGATAAAAAGTTTTTTGCGGGGATTTGGGAATTGACGGGTTATATCGAAAAAAGACGCGCCTTATATATAAATACAATTATAAGGGTGGAAAATATAAGGGCGGAAAAGCCGTTGCCCCCAAAAAACAGAAATAAAATTGAAAAAAGCTGTTGACATGTGTTTCCTTGTGTGGTATTATAATCAAACTGTCGCGAGAGACAGCGAGCCGCTGAAAAGCTGATAAAAAATATTTCAAAAAAGTGCTTGACAAAAAGAACTTGAT
>NZ_CAXSWZ010000010.1:0-103220 GCF_964241245.1 Allofournierella massiliensis | reverse complement strand
CCACACCATTATACCGCATTCCCTTTCCTTATACGAGAAAAAGACCACCGATAGGTGGCCTTTTTCGACAGGCTGAGGCCCCCGCGGGAAATATCCCGCGAGGGCCTTTTTTGTCTGATGAACCTTTTACTGAACGCGGCGGCGCAGCAGGCTGTAAGCAGGCAGCGCAGTTTCGCAGGGGATGGTGTATTTCATGGTGGCGTGGGGCGTGCTCTCCACCTCTTCACCCAGCTCATTTTTGATCCATTCCGGGGTCAGGGTGACGCGTTCGCCCAGCGGGGTGAGCGCTTCGATGGTATCGCCCAGGCAGAACTTGCCCCGCTGGCTGCACTGAGCCACGCCGTCCTGCCAGCTTTCCACCACGCCGATAAACTCCCAGTGGCGCAGGTAACCGCCGTTTCTGGTCTCCTGCTTGGCCTGTTGGCGGCCGAAGTAGAAGCCCGGCGAGTAGGGCCGGTGGCTGGTGCGATCCAGCTCTTCAAACACATCGTCCGGGCAGGTGTATTCCTCGGCGGTGGGGTCCTGCAGGAAGGCGTCCAATGCCTTGCGGTAGGCGCTGGTCACGCTGGCCACATAATAGGCGGTCTTGGCCCGGCCCTCGATCTTCAGACTGTCCACACCGGCCTGGCAGATCAGGTCGATGAAGGGGGCGGTGCACATATCGTTGGCGTTCAGGATATAGCTGCCCTCTTCGGTCTCACCGATTTCCATAAACTGGCCGGGGCGGGATTCCTCCACCAGATGATACTTCCAGCGGCAGGGCTGGGCACACTGGCCCCGGTTGGCGTCCCGCCCGGTCATGTACTGGCTGAGCAGGCACCGGCCGGACACGCTCATGCACATGGCGCCGTGCACGAAGGCTTCCAGCTCCAGATCGTCGGGCACATGGGCGCGGATCTCGGCAATGGCCCGCAGATCCAGCTCCCGGGCCAGCACCACCCGCTTGGCTCCCAGATCATAGGCAGCCTTGGCGGCGGCCCAGTTGGTGATGCCCGCCTGGGTGGAGAGGTGAATTTCGGTGTTCGGGGCATACTGCTTGACCATGGCCAGCACGCCCAGATCGGCCACGATGAAGGCATCCACACCGGCGGCTACCGCATTCTGGATGGCTTCAGGGATGCGCTCCAGCTCCTCGTTGGTGGGCAGGGTATTCATGGTCAGATAGATCTTCTTACCCCGGGCGTGGGCGAAGGCGGCACCTTCGGCCAGCTGCTCCGGGGTGAAGTTGCCGGGCGCGGCACGCATGCCGAACTCGGTCAGACCACAGTACACCGCATCCGCGCCGTAGCGGATGGCATATTGCAGTCGCTCCAGATCCCCCGCGGGGGCCAGTAATTCCGGAATGGGAAGCATAATCGTTTTCCTTTCTCGTTTTCACAGCCGGGGGGGGGCGCAGAGAGATTTTCTCCCGCGCCCCCGCCGCTTTGTTTCCTTGTTTATTTTACGCTGAATGCCTTGGACACATTGGCATCGTGCTCGGCTTTGGTCTTGGCATAGTAGTACACGCCGTTTTTATCGGTCACGAAGAAGTAGTACTTGCCGTCCAGATACTCTGCATCCGGGTAGAGGGCTGCCTGGATGGCATCAATGCCCGGGTTGGAGATGGGGCCTGCGGGCAGGCCGTTCAGCTCATAGGTATTGTAGGCATTGTAGATATTTTCGGGGATGTTGTCCCAGCCACCATAGTAGGGGGCAATCCAGTTGTAGATGTAGTTGTTGTCATCCGGATTCTGCACATAGCTGCTGGCATTGCTCTCCAGCCGGGGATAGGGGGAATCCTCCGCCAGCCGGTTATGGAACACTGCGGACACCCGCGCATCCTCAGAATTGCCGGCCTCCTCCTGTACAAAGCTGGCCAGGGTGACAACCTCTTCCAGCGTCATGCCCAGCTCGCTGGCCCGCTGGCGCATCTCCGGGGTAACCTTTGCGTCGAACTCGGCATAGAGCTTGTCCACATAGTTATAGACCGTATCGTCCACAAAGAATTCGTAGGTATCCGGGAACAGGTAGCCCTCGCACTTCATGAAGCGGTTGGGATCCTCCGGAATCTCGTTCCAGAACTCATACTGGCTGAAATCGCCGTTGTTGGCCACATCCAGGAATTCCTCAGCGGTGCACAGGCCGGCTTCCTCCATCAGCTGGGCAAACCGCTGGGCGGTGATGCCCTCCGGGAAGGTGACACTCACGGTTTCCCTCTTGGCATACTGGCTCATGGTCTCAATGATGGAATCGTAGCTCTGGCCCTGCACCAGTGTGAAGTCGCCGTATTGCAGATTGGCGCTCTTGCCGGTGTACTTCAGGTAGTAACGGAAGATGTTGGGATATTTGATGACGCCTGCATCCTTCAGGCTGCGGGCAATGGACGCGCTGTTTTCGCCCTGCTGCACGGTGACCAGAACCTCATCGCCAAGCTGGTCGCGGCCGTTCACATCCTGCATGATGCTGAAGGCCCCAAAAGCGGCCGCAGCCAGCAGCACAACAACCAGCACAACCAGCACGAGGCAGCCTTTGTGGCCGCGTTTGGGGGGCTGATCCGGGTTTTGGTAGGTTTCACGACGGTATTTAGCCATAGTAACTTCCCTGCACTTTCTTATTCCCTGAGCGGCGCGGGGTGCGCCGCCCTCTGATTCACTCCATGTCCAGCATCAGGCGCATATAGCCTTCCTGCACGTCAAAGGGCCGATCAAAAAACTGGATCATGCCGTAATCCCGGGCCACGCCCTCACCCAAAAACAGATTCTGCTGGACGCCCAGGGTAATGTGGGCCTGTTCCGCGCCGGTTTTATCCCGTGCGGCTTCCATCAGTTTTTCCGCGGCCCGGTCGCCCTCCGCAAACAGCTCCACAAAATCCAGCGTCTGATCGTCCTTTTTAAAATAAATGCCGTAGCCGTCCTCACTGGACACAATGGTTCCACCCAAGGTGTAAAGATCGGTGAGCACCAGAATATAGCCCGCATTGTTCAAAAAGACCGCATCCGGCGCAAAGCGGCGGCGCAGCGCCTCCAGCCCCTTGGCGGTGACGGAATCAAAATCCGCCTGGGCCCACAGATTGCGGCGGATGGGGCGGGTGAATTCCCGCAGCCCGAACGCCTTCTGAAAGCCCCGCTGGGCATAAAAATCAAACAGGCTGGCACCGGCGGGGATGAGCACCGCGAAGCTCCATCCGCGCAGCAGCAGCTGGCTTCGGGCGTAGTCCATCAGTTCGGTCATCACACCCTTGCCCCGCTGCTCCGGCCGGGTGCACACGCCGTAGTAGTAGGCGCCTTTCCGGCCCTGCAGCGTGACGGGCACTGCGCACAGGCTGGCAATGACCTGGCCCTCTTCTTCCGCCAGAAAAACGTTTTCATACCCGGCAAACTTTTCAAAAATATTGGCGGCAACCGGTTCCGGATCCCCGAACACCGCCGAAAACAGCCCGGTCAGCTGGGCTGCATCGCTTTTCTCTGCCACACGAAACATGGCTTCTTTTCCCTCCCCCTGGCCGCATGCGCGGCGAAGGTCATTTATTCAGTACCGCCCGGTACTTGGGCTCGATGATAATGGGATTGTAGGACAATTTTGCCTTGCGCAGGCCTTCCGAACCCACATCGTCCTCCCGGTTGATCATCTCATAACCGGCGCAGACCTGACGGGCCATTTCCCGGTTAATAATATTGTACGCGCCGTTTACCTCATACAGTGCCTTCTCCACGTTGGTGTCGAAGATGCGGTCGTTGATGGCGCTGCCGAAGGAGTAGGCCACAATGCGCCCACCGGCGGTGATATAACCGCCCTCAATGGGCAGCTCGGTGTAATGGTCGAATACCATTTCGATGGCCTCGTGCTCCATCTGGATGCCCGGGTCATCCTTATTGTCGGCCAAAGCGGCCCACTCCCGGTTGAACTGCCGCACCAGAGGCAGCGATTCCTCGGTGATGGCATGGAACTCCCAGTCCGGGTTTTCCCGGATAAAGCGGGACACATGGTTGCGCTTTTTCTGGAACTTTTTGCCCGGCAGATCGGCCAGCTCGGACCGGTCATAGATGTATTCGTAGTCGTCGCGGACCGCTTCAATGGTGAACAGGCCCGGGTACCACTGCTCCAGCCGCTGTTTTGCCTCCACTGAAACGCCGTAAAGCCAGGCGGGCTCGCTCTGGGCTCTGGCATCCGCGATGATGGCATCCACGGTGGCTTTTTCGTCACCGTGGCCGGAGGGGTACAGATAATGGAAAATACCGCCCCGGTGGCTGCGTGCGATCACATGATCGCCAAAGCGGGCCACCTGGGTGTCGTACGCCCTGCTCCACAGATAGAGGGTCACAAAGGCGTAGGTACTGGTCATATAACCACTGGCATGCAGCAGCGGGGTCACCCACTGGGCATCCTGCGGTTCGATGGGTTTGAATGTCAGCATAAAATCTCCTTGGTCGCACACAGCACATCCTCATGAATCTGCTGGATGGTGCGCATCCCGCCTGCCTCACAGCAGGCAACGGTCACCCAGCCCAGCGCGGCGGCGCAATGCTTGGCCGCCCGCTGGCTGCGTGCCAGATACTCGGTATCCTTTTCGTGTATGTCTTTCTTTGCTTCGTCGCCCTGATAGCGACCGGTCATCAGCGCCTGGCTCACCGCCGGGTCCACTTCCAGATAGATCACCCGATCCGGGGCGGGAATTCCGATTTTATTATACTCAAAATCGAACAGCCAATCCAGAAACGCCTGCCACTGCTCCGGCGGCAGCTTGGAGCACTGGTGCACCGCATTGCTGGTGGTGTAGCGGTCGGCGATCACAATGCCGCCTTCGCGGTAGAACTCGCCCCACTTCATCTTGTAGCTGGCGAACCGGTCTACCGAATAGAAGGCGGAGGCCGCGTAGGCGTTTACATCGTCCGGATGGCTGCCGAACTGCCCGCCCAGATACATCCGGACCAGAGCAGAGGAATCGCTGGCATAGTCCGGAAAGGTGATCTGCATCACGTTTCTGCCCTGGGCCTGAAGGGCTTCGGCCAGCGCCCGGGCCTGGGTGGCCTTGCCGCTGCCGTCCAGCCCTTCGATCACGATCAGCTTGCCGTTCAACGCTCCAGCGCCTCCTTTTTCAGCGCGGCGTACTTTTCCCGCATGGCCAGAGTTTCGCCGCAGCTCATGGCGCCTTCCGGGCAGGCACCCTTCACGCAGCCGGGGCCGGACATCTGGAACAGAGACGGGGCGATGGGATACACCAGCCGCAGCATCTCGTCCGCCAGCGCCCGAATCTCCCACTGGGCCCGGTTGCAGCACCGGTGCCGGAAGAAGTTCTGCAGGCTGCGGGCGTTCATGGTCACCACCATCTTGGTGTCGCAGGCGTTGGGCAGCACGAAACGGGCATCCTCAATGGCCATCTTCTCGGCCTTCTTGGCGGCCTCGGCCTCGCTCATGCCCTGCGCGGTCAGCCGGCGGATGTGGCCGTCCTTCAGAAGGGCGGCGATGCGCTTGTAGTTCTCGTTCTCCTGCGCCATGGCGGTCTGGAATTCCTCCAGCGCCGCCGGATCCGCCTCGATCTCGGGCGGGGTTACATATTCAAACTGATCCAGCCGCACATAGCGCTGGCTCTGCACACTGTAGCTGGCGATGCGGTGGCGGGTAATCTGGGCCAGCAGGCTGCGGGACACACCCTCAATGGCAAAGGTGAAGCTCACATGCTCGGTGGGGCTTTCGTGGCCCAGCTTTGCCAGCCGCTCCACAAACTCCCGGCTTTTCTCCGGGGTCAGACCCGCCAGCAGATCGTCGATGCGGGCGTTGGAGTAGCACAGCTTTGCCGCCGCGGCCACCACCTTTTCCGGTTCCGGGGTATATGCGATCAGAGATACGTTCAACATTGGGTTGCCTCCAAAGGTTATTTGATCAGGGTCAGGGGAGCGTAGTTCGCCATGGTCTTTTTCACGCCGGCCTTTTCAAACCGGATTTCCACGATGGTGTCGCCCGCAGCGGGGGTCGCCTTGAGCACCACGCCCCGGCCGAACACCTTGTGCTCCACCACGTCGCCGGGCTTGAAGCTCTTGGAGCCTGCACCGGCAGACGCCGCCGGGCGGGCGGGTGCCGCCGCGCCCACAGTGGACGTTCCGAACCGGCCGGAGGGCGAAGCGCCGAACCGGCTGCCGCCGCCCGTGGATGCCGCTGCACTCCGGCCGCCGAAGCCGCCGGACGCGCCCCACTCCCGCCGGGGAGCAGCCGCAGCACCACCGCCGAAGCCCGCGCCGGAGCCAAAGCCATGGCCGCCCTCGCGGGATGCGCCGCCAAAACCGCCGAAGCTGCCGAAGCCGCCGCCCCAGGAAAGCCCGCCGGACACCGCCGGGCTTTCCTCCATATCCAGCAGATCCGAGTCGATCTCATCCAGGAAACGGGAGGGCGGGTTGCGCTGGGTGCGCCCGAAGATCATCCGGCTCTGGCTGGAAGAGAGATACAGCTCCTTCTTGGCCCGGGTGATGCCCACATAGCACAGCCGGCGCTCCTCCTCCAGCTCCTCATCCGAGAAGCGGCACATGTCGCTGGGGAAGATGCCCTCCTCCAGACCGACAATAAACACATAGTCGTATTCCAGGCCCTTGGCAGAGTGCATGGTCATCATGACCACCACGTCGTTTTCCTCGTCGTAGCTGTCCAGATCCGAGATCAGGGCAACCTCTTCCAGAAAGCCCGCCAGCGTGGCCTCCTCACCCTTCTGGTCCGCGTAGGTCTTGACGCTGGAAATCAGCTGGCCAAGGTTTTCCAGACGGGATGCGCCCTCGTCGCCCTGGGCCTCCAGCATCTTCTTGTAGCCGGTGATTTCCAGCAGGCGGCTCACAAACTCGTCCAGCGGCAGGGTCTCGCTGGCCTGCACCAGCTTCAGATAGATGCCGTAGAAGCCGTTCAGCGCGCTGGCCGCCCGGCTGATGGCCGGGTAATCCTTCGCGTTTTCGCACACGCTCAGCAGGTTGACTCCCAGCCCGGCGGCGATCTCGCTCATCTTGTCCAGCGTGGTGGCGCCGATTTTGCGGGCCGGCTCGTTGATGATGCGCTTTAAACGCAGGTCATCGTTGGGGTTTGCCACGATGGACATATAGGAAATGATGTCCTTCACTTCCTTACGGTCGTAGAACCGCTGGCCGCCCACGATCTTGTAGGGGATGCCCGCACGGGCGAAGTAGGTTTCCACCGGGCCGGACTGGGCGTTCATGCGATAAAGCACCGCGTGATCCCGCAGACGGGCGCCCTCCTTCAGATGCTGACCGATCACAGTGGCGATGTGGGACGCCTCGTCCTGCTCGCTTTCCGCCAGATAATGATGCACCCGGTCGCCTGCGCCGTTCTCGGTCCACAGGGTCTTGCCCTTGCGGCCCTGATTGTTCTTGATTACGCAGTTGGCAGCGTCCAGAATGTTGGAGGTGGAACGGTAGTTCTGCTCCAGCCGGATCACCTGCGCGCCGGGGAAATGCTGCTCGAAGTTCAGGATGTTTTCGATGGTGGCGCCGCGGAACCGGTAGATGCTCTGGTCGTCGTCACCCACCACGCAGACGTTCTTGTAGCCGCCGGCCAGCAGACGCACCAGATGGAACTGGGCCACACTGGTATCCTGATACTCGTCTACCAATACATAACGATACTTCTGCTGATAATACTCCAGCACATCGGGATTTTCCCGCAGCAAAAGCACGGTGTAGTAGATCAGATCGTCAAAATCCATGGCGCCGGCCTTTTTCAGTCGGGCGGAGTAATTCCGGTAGACCTTGGCCAGCAGGCCGGCCTTGGTATCCTGCGGGGCTTCCATTGCCTCGTCCGGGCTGATGAGCTGGTCCTTCATCCGGCCGATCTGGCCCATGGCGGACTTGATGGGCAGGAACTTGTCGTCCACCAGCAGCTCCTTGTAGACCTCTTTCATGGCCCGTTCCTGGTCGCTGGTGTCGTAGATGGTGAAGCTCTTGGGGAAGCCCAGCCGGTCGGCGTCCCGCCGCAGCATCCGCACACAGGCGGAGTGGAAGGTGGAGGCGTTCACGTCCGCGCCCGTCTCCTCGCCCAGCATGGCAGCCAGACGAGCCTTCAGCTCCCCTGCCGCCTTGTTGGTGAAGGTGATGGCGAGCACGTTCCAGGGGCGGGCGTTCTCGTACCGCAGCAGCCGTTCCAGCCCGGGGGCAAGGGGCGCTCCGGTTTCCACCGCAGCCTTCAGAGCGGCCAGCTCCCCTTCGCCCACCGGCCCGGGCAGCCAGTCGGAGCCGTGGGCCTTGCCGAAGCGGATAATGTTGGCGATGCGGTTGACCAGCACCGTGGTCTTGCCGCTGCCCGCGCCCGCCAGAATGAGCAGCGGGCCCTCGGTGGAAAACACGGCCTTTTTCTGCACCGGGTTCAGCCGGCCGAACTGCTTTTCAATGTAGGCGTCGCGGTATTTCAAAAACTCGTTGGTCACGTTCATGGAAACTCCTTGTCCCGATCGGGCCGCAAAACCGGCCAATCGCACAGATATGCACTATCGGTTTACATTATAGCACAAAGCCCCCGCCAACAAAAGACGGGTTTGCCGGGAAATCGGCGACATGATCACAGACGACCAGCATACCAGCCGGAAAGGCCGTCTGTCTGTGGCCGGGGCAACAGCCTTTTTTCCCACGCAAAACGGCAGCCCTCTGCCCCACGTGCGGGACAAAGAAGGCTGCCGCAAAATTCAAATGGTTCAGCGCCGGCCCAACCGGGGGGTGGCGTCCTGGAAGCCGGTTTCCAGATCCTCACCGATCACCAGGCAGTGGGCAGTGCCCAGGGCCACGCAGTTCACGGGATCGGGAGAAACCCGAACCTTCACCTTCAGCTCCTGGCTCATGTATTCGTCCAGACCTTTCAGCATGGAACCGCCGCCGGTGAGCATGATGCCGTCGGTGAAGATGTCGCCCGCCAGCTCCGGGGGAGTTTTCTCCAGCACCTGATGAGCCGCCACGGTGATCTGCTCCACCAGAGGCATCACCGCCTCATACAGATCCTCGGTCTTAACCGTGAACTTCTGGGGCAGACCGGTGAGCAGGCTGCGGCCCTTCACTTCCATGCTGGAGGTGAAGGTGCTGGGCTTGCAGCAGGCCACCTGCTTTTTCAGCTCCTCGGCGGTACGCAGGCCGATGGCCACATTGAACTTGGAGCGCACGAACTTCATGATCTCGTCGTCGAAGGTGTTGCCCGCCACGTTCACGCTGGTGGCCCGAACCTTGCCGCCCAGGCTGATCACAGCGATATCGGTGGTGCCGCCACCGATGTCCACCACCATGTGGCCGGTCGGCTCGCGGATGTCGATGCCGGAACCGATGGCCGCGGCCATGGGCTCGTCGATCAGGAATACCTGCCGGGCGCCTGCAGCCACCACGGCCTCCACCACAGCATCGCTCTCGATGCCGGTGATGGCGGCGGGCACGCACACCGCAACCCGGGGCTTGATCAGGCGGGAATCGTAGACCTTGTTCACAAAGCGGCAGATCAGCTCACGGGTGAGCATGTGGTTGGAGATCACGCCGTCCTTCAGGGGGCGGATGGCCGAGATGTAGTTGGGGGTACGGCCCACCATGGCCAGCGCCTCGTCGCCCACCGCCAGCACCTGATCCTTGCGGTTGTCCACCGCGACCACGCTGGGCTGATTCAAAATAACACCCTTGCCCTCCACCGCGATGATGATGGTGGTGGTGCCAAGGTCGATGCCAATGTCATACTGTGCCATATCTTCATTCCCTCTCTATCTGCAAAGCGCGATTCTATCGCGCAAATTGTGTCTCTGCCAATGTGACCGCAAAAACGTCCAGCGCACCGGCGGTGCGCAGCGCCTTGGCGCAGTTGGACAGGGTGGCCCCGGTGGTGATCACATCGTCCACCAGAAGCACCCGTCTGCCCTCCACCGCAGCCGGATTGGTGGCTCGGTAGGCATTTTTCACGTTTTCCATCCGCTGGCTGGCGGTTTTGCCCTCCTGCTTTTCGGTGCGGCGGGTCTTTTGCAGCGCGCCGCAGTCCAGCGGAGTGTCCAGAGCCCAGGCCAGCTGACGGGCCAGAAGATCCGGCAGGTTGTACCCCCGTTCCCTGCCGGATGCCGGCACCGGAACCACCAGATCAAACCGGCGCAGCACCGGGCTCTGTTCCAATCGTATTATACCACGCTGCTGCCGGAAAGTACATCCAAAAATCTCGGCGGCCATCCAGACGCCCAGCTCCCGGACACAGTAGCCCTGACCGCCGTTTTTCATCCGCAGAATGGCCTCGCGCACACAGCCGTCGTAGCGGCAGACCGCCGCCGCACCGCTCAGATGCTCCATACAATGTTCGCTGTCGGGCAGGCGCGGGATCATCAGCTTCAGCTGTTTCAGCTCCGGCTCACAGTCCGGGCAGCGGGTGAGGAACCCCAGCACCCGCCCGCAAAAGGGGCAGCGCCGGGGAAAAACCAATACCCGAAGCTGCTCGGCCCACAGCCACCGTTCGCCCCTCACAGGCTGGCCCCGTTGCGCAGCAGGTCTGCAAGGCAGCTGTACCGCAGATTCTGGCGGATGTTCTCGGTCATACGGGCCACGGTATCCGGCCGACCGGCCAGAATGCACAGCCGCTTGGCACGGGTCACGCCGGTATACAGAAGATTCCGGTAGCACAGCTTTTCCGGCAGATCGCTCACCGGAATGACCACCGCGGCAAACTCGCTGCCCTGGCTCTTGTGCACGGTGACCGCGTAGGCGATCTCCAGCTCGGGGATATTCTCGGCGGTGTACACCAGCTTGCGGTCGTCCATCTGCACCAGCAGCGCCCGCTCGCCCGGATCCACCCCCAGAATCACGCCCAGGTCGCCGTTGAAGGCGCCCACACCCGCTTCGCCGCCGTCCCGCTCGTAGGGGATCAGGTAATTGTTGCGCACCTGCATCACCTTATCGCCCAGACGGAACACCTGCCCCGCCATTTCCAGCTGGGGCTTGTCCGGCGAGGGAGGATTGAGCATCTCCTGCAGGCGCTGGTTCAGCGCTGCGGTGCCCACCGGGCCGATCTTGGTGGGGCAAAGAACCTGAATGTCCCGGATGGGGTCCAGGCCGTAGCTTTTGGGCAGGCGGGTGGCCACCAGATCGCACACCAGCTGCTGGCAGGCTAGGCCGCTTGCCTGTAAAAAGAAAAAGTCGCTGTTCCGGTCGCCCCGCTGGGGCACCAGTCCGTGCACGATGCGGTGGGCGTTTTCCACGATCATGCTCTGATTCTGCTGGCGGAAGATGCGGGTCAAACAGACGGTGGGCACCACCCCGCTGCGAATCACCTCGCTGAGGATGTTGCCCGGGCCCACGCTGGGCAGCTGATCCGCGTCGCCCACCATGATAATACGGCAGCCATGCTTCAGGGCTGCCAGCAGGCTCTGGAAGAGCTTGGCGTCCACCATACTCATCTCATCCAGCACCACCACATCGCACTTGAGCAGGTTTTTCTCATTGTGGATGAAGCGCAGCAGATGAATCTGGGGGTCATAGTCCACCTCCAGCAGCCGGTGGATGGTCTGGGCCTTCTGGCCGGTGAGCTCGCTCAGCCGTTTGGCGGCCCGGCCGGTGGGGGCGCACAGCGCCACCCGGTCCGCCTGATTCTGGAACAGGGCCAGAATGGCATTCACGGTGGTGGTCTTGCCGGTGCCGGGGCCGCCGGTGAGCACCATCACGTTGCTGCACAGGGCCGTTTCGATGGCTTTGCGCTGCTCCGGCGCATAGGCAAAGCCCTGCGCCCGCTCCAGCGCCCGGATGTTCGCCTCCAGATCCCGGGGCTGGGTGGCCGGGTAACGGGTCAGCTCCCACAAGCGGGCGGCAATGTCCTGCTCGGCCCGCAAAAGATCCGGCAGATACAGATATTCCCGCCCCTCACAGATGTAGCGGGCCACCTCGCCCTCAGCGATGGCCGCGTCCAGCTCCCGGTCGATGGCGTCCTCGCCGATCTTCAGAAACTTCGCGGTGGTGGTCAGCAGCTGGGGCCGGGGCAGGCAGGTATGACCGTTGCCCCCGTTGTGACGCAGCACATACAGAATACCCGCCCAGAGACGCAGGCTGCCGTCCTGCGCCAGCTGCATTTCGGCGGCGATGGCGTCCACCTGGGCAAATTTCAGCCGCAGCGGCTCGCCGCACAACAGATACGGATTCTGCCGGATGGCCTCCACGGTGTTCGGCCCCAGATGGCGGTAAACCTCCACCGCCCGCACCGGGCTGATGCCAAACCGGCCGAGATAGGCCACCGCCTCCCGCACGCCGAACATACGGCGGAACTCGTTGCTGATGGCCATGGCCTTATCCGAGGTGATGCCCCGCAGTACGGTGAGCTTTTCCGGCTGGTTGGCAATCACCTCCAGCGTGTCCGCTCCGAAGGTTTCCACCAGCTTTTTGGCGGTGGCCGGCCCGATGTAGGGCAGCGCGCCGCTGGAAAGATAGGCCAGCGTGGCGGCTTCGTCCTGAGGCATGGTGGCCTCGCAGGAAGTGGCCTTGAACTGGGGGCCATGGGTGGGATGGTTTTCAAAATGGCCGTAGAGGGTGACGCTTTCACCCACATTCACCTCGCCCAGCACACCGGTGACCACATGCAGCTCGCCCCCGGCATTCACCTCAAACACCACATAGCCGGTGTCCCGGTTTTCATAGATCAGATGCTCGATGGTACCTTCCATCCGCAGCAGCTGCTGTTCCTGTTCCATGGCCTCTGCCCTCCTTTCGCCGCCCCTGGCATTTTTCCTTATTATAATATGGATCAGGCTTCCGCCTTTTTCTCCGGCGGGTCGCCCAGATGTTCGAAAATACTCCGCAGCACCAGCACCGCCGCAATGCTCAGAATGACCTCGGCCACGGTCTGCGCATAGGCAAGGCCATACAGAGGCCAGATCAGGTTCAGGATTACCAGCGCGGGGATCTCCATCACGATCTTACGCAGCACCGCGAACAGCAGCGCCTGCCGCCCCATGCCACAGGCCTGGAACACACCCACCGCCAGAAAATCCATGCACAGGAAGGGCAGCGCCAGGCACATGCCGTGCAAAAAGCGGGAGCCGTAGGCCACGGTCTCGGGGTTCTCCATAAACAGGGTGATGAGCAGGTCGCTGTTGAACCAGTACAGCACACTGAGCATTGTCAGGAAGGAAAGCGCCAGCCGTGCTGCAAAGAAGAAACACCGCTTCATGCGGCGGTAGTTGCCGGAAGCATAGTTGTAGCTGACCAGCGGCATAAGCCCCTGCGAAAGACCCAGCGCCACATAGAAGGGCACCTGATTGATCTTCTGGGCGATACCCATGGCGGCGACCGCGTTGGAGCCGTACGCAGAAGTGAAGTTGTTCAGCACGGTCATGCCGGTCACGTTCAGAAGGTTCTGAATGGCGGCGGGAATACCCACGCCGCACACGCCCAGCACCACCTGCCGGTCCGGCTTACAGGGCCGCAGACTGATGCAGCTGCTCTTGCGCCGCACCACCATCAGCACCAGAAAATAACAGCATGCCACACAGTTGGACAGGAAGGTGGCAAGGCCCGCACCCGCTGCGCCCATGTTAAAGCCCCAGGGCAGAATGAACACAGGATCCAGCAGAATATTCAAAAAACAGCCGCTCATGGTACCGATGCTTGCATGCAGTGCCGCGCCTTCGCTGCGCACCATGTGGGCAAGCACCACGTTCAGAATCGCGGGCACCGCACCGCAGCAGGTGGTCCAGAACAGATATGCCTGTGTGGCAGCCGCATTTTCCTCGCTGGCGCCCAGCACCTGAAGAGCCGGAGCGGAAAAGAAGAGGAAAAGCAGCGAGATCAGCGCCCCGCAGAACAGTGAGCACCAGAAGCCAAAGGACGCACTCTGGCGGGCGGTTTGTTTATCGCCCCGGCCCAGCGCCCGGCTCATCATGCTGGAGGATCCAACGCCGAACAGATTGTTGATGGCATTAAAGGCCAGCAGCACCGGCGCTGCCAGTGTGACCGCCGCGTTCTGCACCGGGTTATTGAGCATGCCCACAAAGTAGGTATCCGCCAGATTATACAGCACCATAACCAGAGAGCTGGCAATGGTTGGCATGGCCATGGAAAGGACAGCCTTTGACACCGGAGCCTGTTCGAATAAATAGGTGCGATCGCTCTGCATAATACCCTCCCCGCCTGTCGCGGCGGGAGCATTTTCCCGGCGTGGGGCGTTCTGGACAACATCCGAAATTTCGGCAGCCGCCCCTTCTTTCACCCCGCAGGGCAAGAAGGAGGCAACGCCGCCGCAATACATTTTATCATAGCACAGCGGCCGGCTTTTTTCAACGCCGACGGCCCGTGTGGTCAAGCCGCTACAGACGGCCCGTGTGGTCAAGCCGCTCTTACCATCTGCCGCTCGCTGTGGTACAATGGCAGCAGAACCACAAAAACACCCCAGGAGGTACACAGAATGTTCCGACCGATGCGAAGAAAAAGCAAGGAGATTGACCCGCAGGCAACCCGGGAGCTGCTGCACAGCGCCCGGATCGGCGTGCTGGCCGTTCAGGGCGACGAGGGCTACCCCTATGCCATTCCCGTTAATTATCTGTATGAGGAGGAAACCCGGCGCATCCTGTTCCACGGCGCAGGCGCAGGCCACAAGGCGGACGCCCTGCGGGCCTGCAGCAAGGTCTGCTTCACCGTGGTGGGCAGCGAAACGGTAAAGGCCGAGCCCTGGGCGCCGTTTGTGCAGAGCGCCGTGGTGTTCGGGCAGTGCCATATGGTGGAGGATCGGGAGGAAACGCTGCGTCTGGTTCGGAAAATGGCCATGAAATATTACCCGGACGAAGCCACCGCCGACGGAGAAATCGCCGCATCCGGCGCAGCGGTGCGAATGTTCGCCATTGAGATCGAGCACCTGAGCGGCAAGGAGATCCAGGAACGCTGAGGCACAGCCGATCAGCGTTTTTCGCCCGCCGCAATAAAAGAAAACCGCCCGCCAAAAGCCCTCAAGGCCCTTTGGCGGACGGTTTTCTTTCGTTTTTTCTGTTTTACCGGCGCTTCGATCAACCAATGAATCCCCGGATCAGTACCAGCGCGAACACAATCTGGCAGGCGCCCACGCCCACGCCGTAGAGCATGGCACGGGGCCCTTCGGCGGCAAGATCCCGGAACTTCACCCGCATGCCGATGGCAGCCAGAGCAATGATCTCGAACTGCTGGCTCACCAGCTTGGCCGCATGGCTGACCACCGGAGGAATCACGCCCACGCTGTGCAGGATGGCCATGATGAAGAATCCGATGATGAACCAGGGCACGCCTGCCTTCACCGCACCGTGGGCACCCGCCTCGGACTTGGAGAACAGCGGGGCGTCATCCGTTTCCACATTCATGCGGGAATAGACCAGTGCCACCAGCACAATGAACACGATGCGGATGATCTTGAAGATGGTGGCGGTCTCCACCACCTCGCCGCCCACCAGCTGGGCGGAGGCGATTACCTGACCGATGGACTGCAATGTGCCGCCAATCATGGCGGAGGTGTGCAGCACCTCGTGCTGGTAAACCACGCCGGTGAGAATGGGCAGCACCACCATCAGAATGGTGCCGGTCACGTTCACAATGGTGATGGAGATGCCTTTATCCTTGCTGTCAGCCTTGACCACCGGCGACACGGTGGCAATGGCGGAGGAGCCGCACACCGCGTTGCCCGCGCCCATCAGCAGGCTGAACTTTTTGCCGAAGCCCATCTTGCGGCCGATCAGGTAAGCCACCGCAACAGTGAGCGCCATCTGGCAGGCGATGAAAGCCAGGCCACTCAGACCCAGAGCCAGAATATCGCTGAGCAGCAGGCTGGCGCCGGTGAGCACGATGGAATATTCCAGCAGATTCCGCTCGGAAAATTTGGTACCCGCATCAAAGCAGGGCTTGTTCAAAAAAGTGTTTCCGCACAGGATACCCAGACCGATGGCGAACAGAGCCGCGCCAATGCTGGGGAAAAACTTTGCGATGCCCTGGGCGATCAGTGCCAGTACCAGGCAGACCAGAAAGCCGGGAGCGTGTTTGGTGACGAACTGTTTCATAATATAGCCGCATTCCTTTCGTAGTTACAGGTTCCGGAAGGCGGCTGCTGTTACACGCCGCCCGGCGCCGGGAAATGCTGCCTTGCATGTCAACATTTCTCTGCCCGCACTTGATTATACGGCCGATTTCATATAAAATCAAATTAGTATTTATCGCCAATTCATAAGTTATATTTATAGGAAGTGTGATTGTATGCTGGATCCCAAGCTCCATACCTTTTTGCTGCTGGTGCAATGCCAGAGCACAACCCGCTGCGCCGAGCTGCTCCATCTGACCCAGCCCGCTGTAAGCCAGCACATCAAGGCGCTGGAAACAGCCTACGGTGTGAAGCTGTTCGTGAAGGAAGGGCGGCGGCTTGTTCTTACCCCTCAGGGGCAGCGTCTGGCCCAGCTTTGCCGCCGTCTGGCCACACTGGATGAACAGATTGCCCGGGAAATGCATCAGGCAGACACCCCTACCCTGCGCTTCGGGGCCACCCTTTCCATCGCGGACGGACTGATGCCCTCGGTGCTGCCCCGTCTGGTGGATCAGTTCCCGGAAATTCAGTTCCACATGGTGGAGCAGAACACCCATGCCCTGCTGGAACAGCTGGAAAACGGGCTGCTGGACTTCGCTCTTATTGAAGGCAACTTTGACCATCGCCGCTACGACTACTCCCCCTTTTTCGTGAGCCGTTTTGTGGGCCTGTGCAGCCCCACCAGCCCCTACCGGGTGTTTCGCCGCCTGCGGGATACCCTGCAGGCCCCGCTGATTCTGCGGGAGAGCGGCAGCGGTACCCGGGATATTTTTGAAGGGGAATGCCGGGCGCATAATCTGGCGGTGACCGACTATGTGAGCCTGTGTGAGATCGAACACATTCCCACCCTGCTGGGCCTTGTGGCCGCGGGCAAGGGCATCACCTTTGCCTACGAGGCCGCCGCCCGGAGCCTGCTGGCGCAGAACCGGCTGCAGGTGATGGAATTGGAGGATCTGCAGCTGGAGCGCCCCTTCCACTTTGTCTGCCTGCCGGGCAGCCCCCGCTCCGAGCTTCTGGCCCGGATGGCCCGGGCGGTAACACAGGCCGCCGAAACCTGTGCCGGAGCAGCTCTTTAATTAAAAAGACACCCGCCCGCCGGAGACTACCGGCAGGCGGGTGTTCTTTATGCGTATGGATTGAATCAGGCCAGAGCGGCTTTCAGGGCCTCCACCCGGTCAGTGCGCTCCCAGGTTACACCCAGATCCTCACGACCCATGTGGCCATAGGCAGCCACCGCACGGTAGCCGGGCTTGCGCAGCTCCAGCGCGCTGATGATGGCGGCGGGGCGCAGATCGAACACCTTGCGCACCGCGGCTTCCAGCTCCTCGCTGTTGTACTTGCCGGTACCGAAGGTATCCACCAGAATGCTCACCGGCTCGGCCACGCCAATGGCGTAGGCCAGCTGGACCTCGCACTTTTCCGCCAGACCGGCAGCCACGATGTTCTTGGCAACCCAGCGGGCGGCATAGGCAGCGCTGCGGTCCACCTTGCTGGGATCCTTACCGCTGAAGGCGCCGCCGCCATGGCGGGCATAGCCGCCGTAGGTATCCACAATGATCTTGCGGCCGGTCAGGCCGGAGTCACCCTGCGGGCCGCCCACCACGAAACGGCCGGTGGGGTTGATGTAATACTTGGTGTTCTCGTCCAGCAGTTCAGCGGGAATCACAGGGCGGATCACCTGCTCCATCACGTCACGGCGCAGCTGCTCCATCTCCACATCCGGGCTGTGCTGGCTGGAGATGACCACTGCATCCACGCGCACGGGCTTGCCGTCGTCGTATTCCACGGTTACCTGGCTCTTGCCGTCCGGCCGCAGGTAAGCCATCTGGCCGTTCTTGCGCACCTCGGTCAGGCGCTTGGCCAGCTTGTGGGCCAGACTGATGGGCAGCGGCATCAGCTCGGGGGTCTCGGTGCAGGCATAACCGAACATCATGCCCTGATCGCCGGCGCCGCCCACCTGATCGTTGGTGCCCAGTGCAATGTCCGGGCTCTGCTCGTCGATGTTGGTCAGCACGGCGCAGGTGTCGGCGTCAAAGCCGTACTTGGCGCGGGTGTAGCCAATGTCCCGGATCACATTGCGGGCAATGGTCTGAATATCCACATAGCAGCTGGTGGTGATCTCGCCCATCACATGCACGAGGCCGGTGGAGCAGGTGGTCTCGCAGGCCACGCGGGCATTGGGATCCTTTTCCAGAATGGCGTCCAGCACAGCGTCACTGATCTGGTCGCAGATTTTGTCGGGATGGCCCTCGGTTACGGATTCAGAAGTAAAGAAACATTTCGGCATGGTGTTGCCCTCCTTGGTTTGTATGCGCCCAAAGCGCAGGATTTGGCTGAAAAGCAACTTGCCGGAAACTGCAACAAAAAGCGCCCAAAGGCCCGAAAGCCTTTGAGCGCCGTTACGCTTATCTTTCGGTTTCCCGCAGGATTTGGCACCTTGCATCATGCAGGTTGCCGGACTTCACAGGGCCTGTTCCCTCCGTCACTCTTGATAAGTTGCTATTCAATTTTCGAGACATACTATAACACACCCAAAAGGGTCTGTCAAGCACTTCTTTACCGGTTACGGCCGTGCAGCACCGGGCTGAGGGGCTTGTAGATCAGGAAGGTGATCAGCGAAACGATCAGTCCCTTGACCAGAGTAAAGGGCATGTTGAAGATCAGCAGGCATTCCAGCAGGCCGTTCACGCTGGGGCGCAGGGCACGGTAAGCGTCGATGATCAGGTCGATGCCGCCGAACATGGCGCTGTAAACCGGGTAGCTCAAAAAGTAGTTCACCGGCACAGAGATCACAGCCATGACCACAGAGCCCACCAGAGCGGCGATTACCGCGCCCATACGGGTCTTTTTGTATTTGTAGATCACGCCGGCGCTGCCCACAAAGGCTGCACCCAGCAAAAAGTTGCACACCTCGCCGATGCCGCCGGTGGAGCCGTGGAAGATGGCGGCCAGAATGTTCTTCACCAGGCAGACCACCACGCCGGACACGGGGCCCATGCTGAAAGCGGCCAGCAGGGCGGGCAGCTCGGAAATATCCATCTTCACGAAGCTGGGAATGAACATGGGCAGGCTGAAATCAAAGAACATGAGCACGGCCGCCACAGCAGACAGCATGGCGGTAACGGTCATGTTGCGTACCCGCCGGGTAGAGCGGGCCATGGTGGTGGGTTCAGCGGTTTTTGCGGTTGTCATAATCATTTTCCTCCCGGGCATATTGCCCAACATATTTTGGAAAGTCGGCCCCAGTGTGTTGCCCGGCAGGTAAAACAAAACGCCCCTTTGCAGATGGAATACACCTGCAAAAGGGCGAACAACAAACCTAAACGCTGCCGTTTCTTTCATCCGGACTATACCGTCGGCTCTGGAATTGCACCAGATCAGCACCCGGAAAC
Organism: Allofournierella massiliensis; assembly: GCF_964241245.1. Taxonomy (NCBI): domain Bacteria; kingdom Bacillati; phylum Bacillota; class Clostridia; order Eubacteriales; family Oscillospiraceae; genus Allofournierella; species Allofournierella massiliensis. The sequence continues at coordinate 83,838 of NZ_CAXSWZ010000010.1, read as the reverse complement.
ACCGGATGGTCGCGGGCTATACCGCCGGTGGGGAATTTCACCCCGCCCTGAAACTGCTTTCTTAAGCATTATTATATGCGTGCCCGCTGAAAAATGCAAGTGTTTTGTGAATTTTGTTTTGCAAAAGCTGCATATAACTTTTTTGAAAGCGGGGTGTGTGATATACTATGAATGTACCCGTGTTCGACAATCTGCACGGGATAAAAAATTCAACAGGACGGATCACTGCTATGATCGAAAAAATCACAGAATATATCCTGAACACCGACGGCGCGCTCTTTCAGCTGGTTATCAGTCTGATTGTGTTCGTTGTATCTTACCTGATCAGTCGGCTTGTGCGCCACAAGATCATGCCCTGGCTGATGAACCTTTTAAACAAAAAGGAAAAGAAGGGCCCCTATGTGCTGGCCAAGGGCTTTTCCCGCCCGGCACCGGTGGCGGTATGGACCACCGGCATCTTCCTGGCCTGCGCTCTGCTTCCCCTGCCCGCAGACCTGGGCGGCGCTCTGACCAGCCTGATGAGCAAGCTGCTGCGGGTAACCATGATCTGCCTGCTGGCCTGGGGCCTGATCGGCAGCAGCGACCTGGGGCCGGTGCTCTTCCACGATGTGCGGGGCAAGCTGGACCTGGATGTGGACAACACCGTTGCCAACTTTCTGAACAAAGTTCTCAAGGGCACCATTCTGGTATTCGCCATTCTGATGCTGCTGCAGGAGCTGGGCTTCCCGGTGGGCAGCCTGATCACCAGCCTGGGCATTGTAGGCCTGACTCTTTCTCTGGCAGCCAAGGATTATGCCACCAACTTCTTTGGCGGGCTTGTGGTTATTTTTGAAAAACCCTTTGCCATTGGCGACTGGATCTGGTGCTCCGCCGGTGAGGGCGAGGTGGAGGATATTGCTTTCCGTTCCACCCGTATTCGCCAGCTGAACGACTCGGTTCTGGTGATTCCCAACAGCATTCTGGTGAGCAATGCCATGATCAACTACAGCCAGATCAACCGCCGGCTTGCCAAGTTCAGCCTTGGCGTCACCTACGATACCACCCGCAGCCAGTTGGAGAGCCTGATGGCCGACATCCGCGCCATGCTGGCCGCCCGGGAGGATGTGCACAAGGACACCATCCGGGTGCAGCTGACCGGCTTCGGCGCTTCCAGCATCGATATTCTGATTCAGTTCTACACCACCACCGGCGCGCTGGCTGAGTTTTTGAAGATTCAGGAAGCCATCAATCTGGATCTGATGGATCTGGTATACAAAAACGGATGCAGCTTCGCCTTCCCCTCCACCAGCGTTTACATCGAAAAAGCCCCGGCCTCCGCGCCTCGGGCCTGACCGGAAAACAAATGCCTCCGGGCGGTTTCCCAACACTAGGAATCCGCCCGGAGGCATTCTTTTTTACTGCTTTTCCGCCTGCTGCCAGCCGCGCAGAATCTCCAGCGCATCGGCAAGGCTTGCGGCCGCGGTAACGCCCTGCGGCACCGGCCGGCCCTCGGTATTCAGCCAGATGGTACGGATGCCCAGCTTCGCCGGGCCCAGTGCGTCGCCCTGCAGCGAATCGCCAATGTGCACCACCTGATCCGGGGCAAGGCCCGACAGCTCAAGCGCCAGCTGATAGATGCCCGGATGAGGCTTGGGGCAACGGGCCATCTCGCTGGTGACGATGCCCGCCGGAACAATACCGCACTGGCGCACCGCCTGCTCCACATATCCGGTATCGCTGTTGGTCACCAGCCAGACCGGCAGACCGCACCCGGACATAAACTCCGCAGCGCCCTCACACAGGCCCGGCGCGGCCCAGTGCTCGGCCATTTTATCGCACAGCGCTTTCGCATCCTCGCTGGAATGATACTCTTCCAGCAATTCCTGATAGCTTTCCAGCGCCAGTTCATACTGGGTGCGGAAGGTATCCCCCCAGGCCGCCTGCTGCTTTTCGCCGTAGCGTTTCCACCAGGCGGCAACCACTGCCTTCGGGTTCTTTTCGCTGCCGCTTTCGCAGACGCGCCGGATCACCTCGTAAGAGGCGGGGCCGTATTCCGGCACAAGCGTGCCGTAAAAATCACAAAAAATTGCCTGAATCATACGAAACCTCTCTTTCGGCTTTCAGCGCGTCCAGTCTGCGCCGAAACTGCTTTGCAGCCCCGGCTGCCCCGCGCCGCTTTCAGGAACGCTCAAACACGGATTTGTCCAGCGCCTTGTTCTGATGGGCCACAATGGTGGTGCACACCGCGTCGCCGGTGATGTTCACCGCGGTGCGGGTCATATCCAGAATGCGGTCGATGCCCATGATCAGGCCGATGGCCTCCACCGGCAGACCCACCGAGTTGAACACCATGGTCAGGGTAACCAGACCAACGCTGGGCACGCCCGCCGTGCCCACCGACGCCAGGGTGGCAGTGCCGATCACGGTGATATAATCCATCATATCCAGATGGATGCCGAAGGCCTGGGCCGCGAACACCACCGCCACGCCCTGCATGATGGAGGTGCCGTCCATGTTGATGGTGGCACCCAGAGGGATGGTGAAGGAGGAGATTCGCTTGGACACACCCATCTTTTTGGCCAGCGTATCAATGGACAGAGGAATGGTGGCATTGGAGGTGGCCGTGGAGAAGGCAAAGGCCATGACCGGGAAGAAGTTCTTGATGAACTTGATGGGGTTCAGCCCGGTGAACAGCTTCAGCATGCTCAGGTAGACCACAAAGCACTGGATGCCCAGCGCCAGGAACACCGCCACCATGTATTTTGCCAGCGGCAGAAAGGCGCTGAAGCCGATGGTGGCAAAGGTGCGGGAGATCAGGCAGAACACGCCCACCGGAGCCAGCGACATAACCATCATGGTCATTTCCATCATCACGTCGTTGAACTGGCTGAAAAAGCTGCCCACGGTTTCGGCCCGCTCGCCCAGCTTCGCCAGAATCACGCCCACAATCAGGGCGAACAGAATGATCTGCAGCATCTCGCCCTTGGCCAGCGCGCCGATGGGATTGTCCGGAATGATGTTGAGCAGCGTCTCGGTGAGCGATGTGGCCTGCATGCTTTCCACCTGGGTATTGGTGCTCTGCAGCACGCTCAGATCCAGCCCCACGCCGGGGTTCAGCAGGTTGCCCACCAACAGGGCCACCGTGACCGCGCAGGCGGTGGTGCACAGGTAGAAGATCAGACTGCGCACACCCACGGTACCCAGCTTTTTGGTATCACCGATGGACATGCTGCCGCACACGATGGAGCAGAACACCAGCGGCACCACCAGCATTTTCATCAGCCGGATGAAGCCCTGGCCCACCACATACAGCACGCCCTCCACAAGAATATCATTCTTGAAGGAGCCGTCCGGCACCAGATAGCACAGTGCCACGCCAAAGATAACACCCGCCAGCAGTGCAATGAAAATGCGGGTGGTCAAACCCATCTTTTTTGTTTTCTTCAAGCCGCGCTCCATCTCAGCCCTCCCTTTCGTTCAGATATTCCGTCAGCGATGCCTGCCAGTCGGGCATCTCGTACAGATCAATGATCCGCAAAATGAAATTGTCCAGCACAGCGTAAGCCGGGCGGGCCAGATAATGCTCGGCCTCGCCGGTGGCCGCGGCGCGCAGCTGCCCCTGCAGCCCTGCCTGACGCAGGATCTCCCGGGCAAACTCGTACCGGCTGCACACGCCCTTGCAGGTGGCATGATAGGTACCGTACTCGTTGGTGTGGATCAGATGCAGAATCAGCCGGGCCAGATCCTTTGCGCTGGTGGGGCTGCCGTACTGATCCTGAGGCACGCTCAGGCTTTCGCCCTGCCGGGCCGCGGCCAGCACCCCGTTCACAAAGTTGTTGCCCTTTCCGTACACCCAGCTGCTGCGGAGGATGAAATGCTTGTGGGTGAACTCCTTCACATAGTTCTCGCCCGCCCGCTTGGACGCACCGTATACGGTCTGGGGATTGGTATCGTCGAATTCACTGTAAGGCTTTTCGGCATGGCCGTCGAACACATCGTCGGTGGAGAGCTGAACCATCTTGGCACCCACCTTACGGGCCACCAGGCTCAGATTGCGCGCGCCCAGCGCATTGACCCGATAGGCCAGCTCCGGGTTCTGCTCACACAGGGCAATGTCGGTGATGGCCGCGCAGTTGATGATCACGTCCGGCCGGTTGATCTCGCCGAAGCTGAGCACCTCGTCGGTATTGGTAATATCCAGTTCAGCCCGGTCGGTGTTGAAGGTCTCCATTTCCAGAGGATCCAGGATTTCGTTTATCGCCGTGCCGATCTGGCCTTCCGCACCGGCTATCCATACTTTCAGCATCGCTAAGCTCCTTTCGCTGTTTGGTATGCGGGCCGCCTGCCCGCCTATTGTACACAATTATCGTATACAATCCTTTTTATTATAGCAACGGTTCTTTCTTCCTGTCAAATCAGGCTTTCCAACACTGCAGGCAGAAGGAGCCCGCCGTTAACCGGCGGGCTCCTTCTGCCTGTTATTCCGTTTCTTCCAGCGAAAGCGTAACGGTGACTGCTCCATCCCCCAGCAGTTCCTGCAGCCGGGCTTCATCCGCATCGTCGATGTGGCCCAGCCGGGTAAGGTTCCAGGAATTGGTATCGTAGTAGATCACAAAGGAGCTGCCCTGATACAGAATAAGATCCCCGGGGCCGGTGACCATCTGCTCATTGTTCTGAGGCAGTGAGGTACCCAGCGGGCCCACCTTTTCCATGCCCGCGTAATCCTCCAGCGTAAGGGTGAGCGGCCCCTCCTCCAGCAGCTCGGCCAGTGCCCGGGCGGAGCTGTTGTCCGCCAGAGTGGCCGTGAGCGTTGTATCACCGATTTGCAGATTCATTCCGGTTGCCTCCTCCTGTGTTTCCGATTCCACCGGCTCCGGCGTGGGAGCCGGTTCCGGCTGGCTCTGGACACTTTGTGCACTTTGTACGACCGGTTCCGATGCGGTATCCGCAGCGGGCGCAGACTGCGCGCAGCCGCAGAGCAGCGCACACAGGACTGCCGCAAGCAGCGCCTTTCCCCGGATTTTTTCGCCCCATCGCTTCATGCCTGTTTCCTCCTCCGGCGCCGCTTTACCGACCGCTGAACACCGGGAAGATGCTGAATTCCCCGTAATCCCGGATCGGCGGCAGCTGATTCAGCCGCTGCATATCCTCCGCCGAAATCTCGAAGTCCACCATTGCGTTTTCCGCCAGATGGGCCCGGTTCGCAGTTTTGGGCAGGGGCAGCATACCCAGCTGAAGGGTGTAACGGATGCACAACCGGGCGGCGGTGACGCCGTATTTCTTCGCCATGGCCACAACCTCGGGGTGATTCAGAATCTGGCCGTGAGCCACCGGGGAATACGCCTCCACCAGAATGTTCTTTTCCCGGCAGTAGTCCGCCAGCTCAAAGGGCAGGTTGCCGATGTGGGCCAGCACCTGATTTACCATGGGCGCCACACGGCAGCCGGCCAGCAGGTTTTCCAGATCCGCCTGCAAAAAGTTGGACACACCAATGGCCCGCAGCTTGCCGGCCTGATACGCATCCTCCAGCGCCCGCCAGGCTTCCCGGTTGCCAGTAAAACAGGGGTCCGCCCCGCGGAAATCCGCCCAGGGCTGGGGGCTGTGAATGAGCATCAGATCGATGTAATCCAGCTGCATGGCGTTCAGGGAGCCTTCGATGGCCTTCACGGCCTCGTCGTAGGTTTTGATCTCGGCGGCCAGCTTGGTGGTCACGAACAGCTGCTCACGGCTCAGCCCGCAGCTGCGCACGCCAAGGCCCACGCCCGCCTCATTTTCATAGGCCTGCGCGGTGTCGACGTGGCGGTAGCCAAACTCCACCGCATCCCGCACCACCTGAGCCGCGTTTGCATTCTCAATGAACCAGGTGCCCAGACCCAGCCTGGGGATCTGCACGCCGTTGGAAAGGATATAGTATTCCGATCGAATCATGGTGTTCTCCTTTTTCTGTTTCGCGTCATGCGCAGTGGCTGCCCGCCGGGCTCTGGATGCAGATTTCCGCCTTGGCAGCAGGGTCATCCCGAACAATTTCCCCCACCTGAGGAACCTGAATCCGGCCCTGATAGGGATTTTTGATGCTGATCAGCGGTGCGGTGAGCTCTGCCTGCACCTCGCTCTTTTCAAAGGCAAGGTCTGCTTCGTCCATCCGACAGTTGATAAGCCGCAGCCCCTTGCAGTAGCACAGCGGCTGGGTGCCGATGATGTGGCAGTTTTCAAAGGTGACGTTCTCGCAGTACCAGGCCAGATACTCGCCCTTGACCACGCTGTTTTTCACCACCACATTTTTTGCATGCCAGAAGGCGTCCTTCGTGTCGAAGCGGCAGTTGTCGAACACCGCGTCCTCAATGTACTGGAAGGAGTATTTGCCCTGAAAGGTCACGTCGGTGAAGTGCAGTACCCGGGAGCGCATCATGAAATATTCGCTTTGGGCGGTGCAGCGGTTCATGGTGATGCCATCCACCGACCAGCCGAATTCCGGCGAGACAATGTCGCAGTCCTCCATGGTCACATCGGCGCATTCCCGCAGCGCCTTGATGCCGTGGAGCCTGCTCTGGCGAATGGTAATGCTGCTGAAATACCACAGTGCCGCCCGGCAGTTTTCGGTGAGCTCGCAGCCGGTAATCGTCAGGTTCCGGTCGTGCCAGAAGGGGTAGCGCAGATCAAAAAAGCTGTTTTCCACCCGGATATTCCGCCCCTCTTTAAAGGCGCTTTCGCCATCCGCCGGGCCCTGAAAGGCGCAATCCATCACACAAAGATCCTGTTTGCCATAAAGAGCGCGTTCCTGATCGAAACGCTGCCCACGAATCGTTTCCATATCGTATTCCTCCATTTTTCCATGGGTCAGATTGGCTTGTTTGCCCTGATCTGATGTACCAGATAATCCAGGCAGGTAATCTGGCGTTCCTTTTTATGGACCTGCTCCAGAAGGAGCGCACGCTGCTTTTCCAGCAGGCGCAGCTCTTCCGCCTTCTCGCCCTGCTGCCGGCAGCACAGGAGCTGCTGGATCAGCTGTGGACCGCAGCCCGCCGCCCGCAGTGCCTGCGCCCATGCCTGGCAGTCTGCCTGTGTATCCATCGCCTCATCTCCCGCTTTGTATCTGCTTTTTGTTGTTTTCTGCCCTCAGTATACTCCCCTGCCATTCACATAGCAAATACTTATTTGTTATGCCTTATCATTCGTATTTTCTATACTTAAAGCCCGCATGTTTCCATGCGGCAGCTGCGTTCCATACCTTTTATGGCAAAAAATGCCCCGGCCATGGGCGATGCACGCAGGCCGGGGCTTGTTCTGTTTTTTGTTCTGCAGGCCGGGCGTTATTCCTCCTGCGCGAGGGTGGTCTCCGCAGCCAGCATCAGCAGGCGGATGAACTCCTGCTTTTCCTGCGCGGTCATCCTCTGGGTCATCTGGGCAAGGCCGTCGTCGATCTGCTGCTGGATAAACGGGTAGACCTGCCACGCCTTTTCGGTGGGAAGGATGTTATAGGTTCGCTTGTCTTTTGGGTTTTGCTCCCGCACAAGGAACCCGGTCTCCTCCAGTTTGTTCACCGTTTTCGCAATCACACTTTTGTCCAGCGAAAGTCGTTTGGTGATTTCGTCCTGCGTGAGTGTTTTAAAATCACAGACAATCAGAATCACCACCGCCTGGGCAGCAGTCAGATCATAACGGGCGCAGCTGTTGTTCAGCCAGATGTGAGATTTGCGATACAAAATCGAAATTGCCTTGAAGGGGCTGTCGGCAATGTTGGGCATAACATGGGCCTCCTGATTCCGTTTTTGTTATTATAGCCCGATCTGGTGGCATTTGCAACCAGTTATTGACGCGGCGCATTTCTCGTGTTATTCTATAAATGGTGGCAATTGCCACCATTTTAAATTATGCAAAGGAGCTTTTCCATGAAATCGAGTGAAAAAATCTGGAATCGGCGGTTCATTCTGCTGTTCATAACGAACCTGCTGGTTCTGGCCGCGTTTTATGCGTCCATCCCCATCATCCCCATTTATTGCCAGGAAATCGGCATCACCGGCTCCAAGGTGCGCATTGTGCTCACCGCCATGTCGGTGGCAACCATCCTGTTCCGCCCGGTGGCCGGTTATCTGCTGGACAACTTCAACCGTTATCGGGTGTATCTGGTATTTCTGGCGCTGTTCTGCCTTTCCTTCCCGGCGTTTCTCGCCTTCCCGCTGTTCGGCGCGCTGATCGTGATCCGGCTGTATATGGGCGCGGTGTACTCGGTGTGTGGCTCCGCCACCATGACGCTGGCCGGCGATGTGCTGCCCGCCGCCAAAATCACCGAGGGCATCAGCCGGTTCGCCTTCACCGTACCCATCGGCATGGCGGTGGGCCCCTATGTGGGCCTGCAGGTGCAGAGCCACATGAGCAGCGCCGCCTCCTTCTGGACCATCTTCGGCATCACCGTGGCGGCGCTGGTGTGCGTATCCTGCTGCCGCATCCGCTACCCCAAGGTAGAGCGGAAAAAGTTCTCCATCCGGGACACCATCTATGGCCCGGCGCTGCCCTTCATGTTTAACATGATGTTTCTGATGATCCCCTACGGCGCGGTGATCGCCTATTCCTCCATCTTTGCACAGGAAAAGGGGCTCTCCGCCTTCCTGCCCTACTTCTACATCTTCCTTGTGGCGGGCATGCTGGTATCCAAACTGTCCACCCAGAAGATGATTGACGCAGGGCATCACCGGGTACTGGTGTACCTCAGTCTGGCGGTGCTGATCCTGACCATGCTCAGCTATCTGTTCCTGAACAGCGGCGTCCATCTGCTGGCCGCCGGCTTCTTCTTTGGGCTTGGCTACGGCATTTTGCAGCCGCTGTTTCAGTCCTTCGTCACCGGAACCACCCCGGCACCCCAGCGGGGCGTGGCCAACGCCACCTACATGCTTTCCTACGATGTGGGCATCGGCATCGGTTCGCTGCTGATGGGCTTCATACAGGAGAGCATCGGCCTGCCCCTGGGCTTCGCCCTTACCGCCATTGCCTACGCCATCGGCGGTGTGGTCTACCTGTGTTATGTGGACGGTTACTCTCGCCGTTTGCATAAATCCTGAGCTTTCCCCATTCCTTCCTATCGAAAAAGACCCGGCTGATTTTCAGCCGGGTCTTTTTCATTGCGTCCCCCTCGTTTTGGGGCATCGCCTTGTATTGTTCGCTCAATCCTCCGGCTCCTGCCGGTACCCTGCAAACCGGGCTTCGCTGCATTCGCTGCCGTCCCGATCCCGGAAGATCTGGAAATAATCATTCTCCTCCGGCTGGCGGTACACAAAGCCCATGCGGCAGCTCTGAGCCACAAACACCGCTTCCAGCACGCCCTGCGGCCCCTCCTCCGGGGTGTGGGTCAGCCAGTCGCCGCTGTCCAGCCGATCTTTGAACCATTGCAGCCAGTCCGCGCTCAGCTTGGACAGACCGGCCTCGTTCATCCGGAAGGAAACCACCACCTGCCGCTCCCCGACGGGATAGGGGAACTGGCAATCGGGATCGTTTCTGGTGTAGCCGTACTGCTCCGGGCGGAACATCCGGTAAAACGCCGCAAGGCCTGCTTCGTTCACGGTGACGCAGGCAATGGCATTCTGCTTTTCCTCTGCGTCCGCGTCGTTTCCTGCCTGCAACAAAGAGTCCGCCTCCGGGTTGATCCAGTGGCACAGCATCTGTTCCAGCGTGGCGCCCGCGCGAATCTCCTGCTCCAGCGTCAGGAATTCGTAATCCCCCGGCACCAGGGCAAGGCCCTGTTTCACCGCCTGCAATGCGCCGGCCGGATCGCCAAAATGGGCCCGCAGCTTGCCCACCTGCAGCCAGATCCAGGGGTAGTCCGGCTCTTCCCGTGCGCCCCGTTCCGCATATTCCAGCGCTTCCTCCAGCCGGTTGCAGTACATCAGCGTCACCGAATAGCGGTAATACCAGGTACCGCAGCCGGCGGCGTTCCGTTCCGAGTCCTTCATCCACTGGGCAGCCCGGTAATAATACAGATATTCGTCCAGATTGGTGCAGGCGTAGGCATACCAGAGGGCGATCTGCAAATCCCGCCGGGCCTGCTTTTCGGTGAATCTGCCTTCCTCCACACCAGTTTCCACAAACTCCTGCAGCCAGTGGAGCATCTTGCCATAATAGCCGGTGTTATCCTCCACAAAGGACTCCAGCGTTTCGATGTTTTCTGCCGAGAGCAGCGAGCCCGTTTCCGGGCAGATTTCCGGTTCCTTTTCCTCTTCCCGGTTCACCAGCGTCACACCGCCCACATCACGGCGGAAGCTGTGAAACTGCGCCCAGGGAATGCCGCTCTGCTCCAGAAAATCCTGCCCCGCCTGCAAAACCGCGTGCAGGTCCCAGCCGATAAAATCCAGATAGCCGCAATACAGGCCGGTGGCTCCGCCCAGGAAGGTCACCACGTCCTCCCCGGCCTGTTCATATACCGCATCCTCCAGCGCATCCCGGAAATCCAGCGCCTTTTCGGTGGCATTTTCCCCGCCAAAGCCCTGAATGGGATACAGAAAGAACCCCGCCGCAATGCCATTCCGATGATAGTCGTCCACCGTTGCGGAGCGGGCGCTCAGGTAGTCGTTGATCAGGGCCGGCAGGCAGGTGGTGCCCGCCACCACATCCAGCCGCCAGTCCGCACTCGGATCCTCCACCGGCTCCAGCTCGTAGGAAAGATAGCTGGCATCCAGATATTCCGCCGCATCTGACCAGAGGCGAAGCCCCATGCGCCGGAGCGCTTGCGGCAGCTCCGCCAGCAAAACGGGCGGCTCATCCTTCGGCGCGGTGTAAACCTCCATCCCGCCAATCAGAGCAATGGCGGCCACCTCGCCCAGCGTCTGATCCGTGAGGGCGGAAAGCATCCACCAGACCTGATCGGAATCGGTTTCCAGCAGGGGCAGAAGCTTCTCGCAGAACAGCGTTAGCCGAACCTGACCGTTGTGGATGGGCTCCAGCCAGACCTGCACGTCCCGGGCGCTCACCTGCTGCCCGCCGCAATCCAGCGTAAAGTCCGCATCCGCCGGCTGCCGCCCCACCCAGATGTTCCAGTGTTCCAGCACCGATGCCGGGGCATGCTGCTGGAAATAGACCAGCGGAAACAGGCGGGACCGGTTGCCTTCCGGGCTGAGAATCAGCTCGTACTTTTCGCCGTTAAACCCCAGCTCAAAGGCCACATCCTTCAGCGCGATTTCCAGCGGCCTGCGGCATTTTGCAAGAATTTCCCCGCCCTTTTCCCGTAGCGTGTCCGCTTCAATCATGGTCCGCAGCTCCGCTTCGATCCCCTCGAACACGGCCCAGGCCTGCCGGGTGCGCTGCCGGAAGGTTTTCTCGAACCGGGGCAGCGTCAGCCGGTCCATGCAATCGTCGATGTATTCCTGCGTGTCCTCGTCGCCGGGGCGGGCCTCCAGTGCCTTTTTGAAGTAGTAGAGCGCCGGGCCCTCTTCGTCCAGATAGTAATAGGCAGAAGCAATGCGGTAGTTCCAGCAGTGGTCTTTTTCAAAGTATTCCTCATGAGGTCTGAGCAGCTCCAGCGCCTTTTGATACAGCTCCCGCTGCCCCTCGCCCGCAAGGCCGTTGTAAGCCCGGCCCAGCTCGCTGTCCATTTCCGGGGTGCGCTGCCCGGCCGGAATGGCTTCCAGCGTGTCCACAATGGCCTGATAGTCGCCCTGTTCACACCAGAGCTGGCACTGTTCCAACAATTCCATAGGGGGTTTCCTCCTTTTCTGAACAAAAAAAGCCCCGCGTATCACCGCCGCACAGGCGGAGAGACACAGGGTAAAAAAGCCGCAGAAAACCAGAAGCTCTGCATTCCATGCCATGCAAAGCGGTTTTCCATCTCGTTCACAAATCCGTTGGCACAGCTGTGCCGGGGCTGGGATCGTTTCATAACAACCTCATCCTTCCCGGAATTCCTCATCCGGAATGCACCGGGGCGTTTTCTGTTCTTTGCGGGCCTGCTCCATGGAATCCACAATGGCCCTGATCTGGAACTCCACCATATCCCCGGCAATTTCCGGGAACAGAAAGGGCATTCCCTCCGGCATGGCCCGGTACACCATCATCATGGTCAGGGCCATATTACCGAACAGGCGGGGATCCACCCGTTCCACCGGGACTTCAAAAACGGTCAGCAGCTGGCTGTAAAACCAGAGCTGCCTTTGCTGGAAGGCCCGGTAATGCTCCGGGGTAAGGCAGCGGAAGATCGCCTGCTCCTCCTCAATGGAAAGCACCGCCACATTTTCCTGCCGGCCATAGCAGCAGCTGCGAAGAAACCGTTCCACCCCTTGCCGCCAGCTGAGCGCCGGATCCTCCATCAGGCTTTGGGCATAGTGCAGCAACCGCGGCTGCTGGTGGCAGAGCGCCTGCAGCACCAGCTCTTCCTTGGAGGGAAAGAAGGTATAGAAAAAGGTTTTGGAGATGCCCACCTCACGGCACAGGCTGTCCACGCTGGTGTGGATCAGGCCGTTTTGGGCAATGCACCGCAGCACGGTGGCCAGAAGGGCCTGCCGGATTTCTTCCCGCTCCTGAGAGGAATAGGATTTACGCGCCACGGTTTCACCTCCCCATACCAATAAAGAACAAATTCACAAAATAGTCTTTATCCATATTATATTCCTGCATGATAGGAATTACAAGCCTGTTCCCTGTGCCAAATTCCAGCAGCATAAAAAATTTTGCTTTTTCTCTTGACTTTACCGTACCGTCAACGGTTATGCTTGTTCACAGGGAGGGATTTTCATGGAATATTCCATTCAGGAACTGGCGAAGCTGGCCGGGGTGACCACCCGCACCCTGCGCTGGTACGACCAGATCGGCCTGCTGAAGCCCGGCCGGGTGGCCGAAAGCGGCTACCGCTACTACGGCGACGCTCAGGTGGACCGCCTGCAGGACATTCTTTATTACCGCGCCCTCGGGGTGGAGCTGGCGCAGATCAGAGAATGTCTGGATGACCCCGCCTTCGATCGGCTTGCCGCGCTGCGCAGCCATCTTGCCGCACTGGAGACAGAAAAGGAACGGCTGGACGGGCTGATCCGCTCGGTAAAAGCCACCATCCACGCAGAGGAAAGGAATGAGACGATGAACGACGAACAGAAATTTGAATGCTTTAAAAAGCAGGCTGTGGCGGAAAACGAAACACGCTACGGAAAAGAGATCCGGGAAAAATACGGCGACGAACAGGTAGATCAGGCCAACGCCGCCATGATGGGCATGAGCCGGGAGCAGCACAGCACCTGGACCGAGCTGGGCGAAACAATCCAGCAAAAGCTGGAGGAAGCGGTGCGCTCCGGCTGCTCGCCGGAAAGTGAAGAAGGCAAGCTCATTGCCCAGCTTCACCGCCAGTGGCTCACCCTCACCGGTACGCCCTATACCCCGGCCAAACACCGGGGCATTGCAGAGCTCTATGTGCTGGACGAACGGTTTACCGCCTATTACGACAAACAGCTGCCCGGCTGCGCCCGTTTCCTGCGGGACGCGGTCGTCTGCTGGATCAAGTAAATGACAAAGGGGCTCCCGGCAAACCTCCGGGAGCCCCTTTTGCATTTTTTACAGGATTTTCCGCACCGGGTGGCGAATCACGGTTTTCAGCCGTTCCGGCTTGCAGCGCCGCACATCGCTCAGGTAGATCTCGTGGTGGAACCGTTCCTGCCCGAAGTCCTCCGCATAGCCCTGCTCCTGTGCGTACCGCTGCATGGCAGCCACGGTGGCGGGTTCTTCATCGTAGGGGCCGATGTGCATGCACTGGACGCAAAGCCCCTCCTCCCAATGGAAAAACTCCACCGGGGAAAAATCCTGCTGTTTTTTCTCCGTCGCTTCCCGGATGGCCCAGTCAAAGACCTCGCGGGTAACGAACCCCGGCAGGCGGATGAGCGAAATCCACCGGAAATCCTGCTTGCGGGAATAGTCTACCCCGTGCAGGCCCTCCTGCCACCACAGGCCTTCCAGCGGCGGAACCACATAATCGAAGTAGCCTTCCAGTTTGTGCCCGCCCTTTTTGCTCATCTTGATGGTAAACGCCACCGCATACAGCAGCCCGATGGCCTGTTTGTATGCGCCATCCTCCTGATTGGGGTCGCCCTCACCCCGCACGGCAAGAAAATCCATGGCTGGCACCGTGACGATTCCCGGCGTTTTGGGCGGCAGATAAAACTCCTTATATTCTTTTTTGTAGTCAAAGGGCATGGTCATTTCCTCCGTTTCTTTGTCGGCTGCTGCCTTAATCCATCACAGGTGATCTGCACAAGCGCGGTGAGCCGTTCCCGGTCATCCACATCCTCCACAAGGAAACTGTCCCGTGCGCCCGGATAGGGCGGCGCCTTGGGCAGATCCGGAAACGCCGCCTCTCCCTGTGGCGTGATCTTCACAAACAGCTGGTCATCGCAGATTACTGCAAAAAACACACCGTCGCAGTAAAGGCCGTATTCTCCAAACATCTTTTTGCTGCGGATGCTGCCCGCCTGCTGCATCTGCTCCGCCACATATTCCACAAAGTCTGCCCGAGATGCCATCGTTCAATTCCTCCGTTCATATTTCTGCTGCAACCGGCGCCCCAACTGCGCCAGCTTTTCCCGCAGCTGGGGCGGCTCCAGCAGTTCTGCCCCGTCGCCAAAGGTCAGAATCCAGCTGAGCGCACTGGCTTCATCCGGGAAAAAGCCTTCAAAGCGCAGCAGACCGTCCGGCTGCTGCGTAAAGCTGTCCGCGCCGTATTCCTCCACCAGCCGCCACTGGTGTTCCGGCTGAAACACCACCGTTACCGGATACCGGGGCGGAAAAATCCGCTCGGCACGCAGATCCGGACGCGGGGCCGGACGCGGAACAAAGGGTTCCCCGGTGGCAAGGTCGGTCATCCGACCCAGCTTGAACAGACGGAAATCCTGCCGGGTCAAACACCAGCCCCACACATACCAGGCCGACCAGTGGAAAATCAGATAATAGGGTTCAATGGTTCTTGTGGATTTCCCCTTGGGTGAGAAATACATGAATCGAATGGTCTGCCCCTGCGCAATCGCTGCCTGAATGCACTCGATTTTGGGCGCAAGACTGCTTTTGTACCAGGAAGAAAGATCAATGAGCATACAGGCCCCGCCGGGCAGCAGCTCCCCCGCCCCTGCCGAGAGCTTTTCCATCAGCCGGGCATACTGCCGGTTGCCGCTGACGCTGTCCAGACTGCGCAGCCCCGCCAGAATGGCCTGCATTTCCGGCGTGGTGAGCAGGGTACGGTCCACCCGATAGCCTTCCATGATGGAGATGCCGCCCCCTGCGCCCTGGGTGGTCACCAGCGGAATTCCCGCACGGCACAGCGCGTCTATATCCCGCTGGATGGTTCGGCGGGAAACCTCAAACCGCCGGGCCAGCTCCGGCGCGGTGACCCGCTCCTGCTGAAGCAGAATGGACAAAATGCCGATCATTCGCTCCATCTTCACGACCCTTCCCCCCTTCCGATGCCTGTATTATAGCACAGGAAACGGACAGCTGTGTGTCATGTTTGCACCAAATGCTTCTGGAGACAGGAAAAGCTTCCTCCGAACCTTTTGCCATTTCGGAGGAAGCTTTTTTGGCGAAGCGGACACAGTCACCCTGCTCCGCTATCTTACTCTGCCGGTGTGGAAATTATTTTTTCTCCACCGGAATCCATACCTCGCAGTAGTATTCCTGATCCTGTGTGCCCTGTTCAAACCTGCTGGCGTCGCTGTACAGCTCCACGTTGATGCCGGCGGCAATCTTGTAATCCGGGTTCGTGGGCAGCCACTGGGAGAAAATCTGCTGGTTCAGCCCCTGCAATGCCTGGGGCATCCGCCCGGTGCAGGGAAACACCGCCCAGGTATGGGCCGGGATGGTGCGGGTGGTGAATCCGTCGGGAATCTCCCGGGCGGGGTCGTAATTGTCGGCAATGAGATACTCGAACTCGTTGCCGCCCATGCTCTCGTCCAGATTGATGCCATACATGCCGCACACCACCTCGCCGCCGCCCACGGCGAAATGCTCAGCCCAGAACCGGGGAACTGCCACCGCGCCGTCCTCATATCTGAATGTTTTCGCCCGGCACAGCACGGTGAATGCCTCTTTTTTCATGATTTTGCAATCCATGTTTTGACCACCTTCCAATGTCACTTTGATCCGAAGCGGAGCAAAGGAACGAACCGCGCCTCCGCTTTTTCGCAGTGCGGCGGGTGTGAGCCCATGGAAGCGGGCAAAGGCTTTGGTGAAGCTGTCCGGCGAATCGTATCCGAACTCCAGCGCGATGTCGATGATCTTCCGGTCCGTCGTGAGAACCTCCAGCCCGGCGACTGAAAGCCGGCGCTGGCGGATGTAGTCGCCCACCGTCATACCGCACAGCATGGCAAAGCCCTTTTGAAAGTAAAAGGGCGACAGAGCCGCCTGCTGCGCAATATCCCGGATGGTCAACTCCTCCCGGAGATGCTGCTCGATATACTGAATTGCCCGATGAATGCCTGTTACCCAATCCAGGTCACACCGTCCTTCTGGATTCAGCATACCGGAAAACAGCCCTCTTCGCCCGATTTTCCGTGCTCATTTCTGTCCGGCAGCCGGGCGCTTCAGGATGAACTCCTGCACCGGGCAGCCAAATTCTTCGGTCAGCCGCCCCTCGGAAAAGCCCAGATTTTTATAAAATGCACGGGCGGCGGCCCCGTTGGGGTCACTCTCCCGATAGGTGGTCACGGTAATGTCCTTGCCTTTCTCCATCCGGAGCAGCATAAAATGCACCAGCTTCTGGGCAATGTGCTGCCTGCGGCAGGCCGGGTTCACCGCCAGAAAGCAGAGCATGCTGTTTTCCTTCGAGAACAGCAGTGCGCCCAATATGCATCCCTCTTCTTCCGCGCAGACTGCGGAAGAGTTCTGGATAAAATTCAAAACAGTAGCCCGATGCTCCGCCATCGCCTCGGCAGTTTCCAGGCCCGGGAACGCATCCCGTACCTGTTCCACCAGCATCATCCAGCCGTCAATATCCGTTTCGTGGGCAAGTCTGATTTCCATAACCGGATTCCTTTCTCCTAAAATTACAGCGACGTTTGCCTCAGCAGTTCTCTTCGCAGATCATCCAGATATAACTTCTGCTGGCGTTTCAGATAGCCGGGTACAAAGGGATGCATCCACCAGCGTTTGGCGGTGACGGTTTCCGTGCAGGTCAACCGGGTTCCTCTCTCTGTTTTTTCAAAAACACCCTCCCAGCTGCCGGACATGTTCTCGTTCTCCATGGTGAAGGCCCAGAAACGAATTGGCTCGCAAGCCGTAACGACAAAGTTCGTGGTATAGCCGCTTTTGGTATGCTCCACAAAATGAACTTCATCCAGAACCTCCACCTGCGCAAGATCACTGCGCCAGGCGGTATGGGCGAGGTCGGTCACCGTATGCCACACCTGTTGCACCGGGCAGGAAAAATGAACAGTCACTTTGGAAGTCGCCATGGGATCACCCTTTCTTTGATTTCTTGTTCAGCTTCAAACTGATGCCCCGATGGTCCGCCGCCTCCTGCAGAAGCTCCACGGCGGCCAGTGCCCGCTCCTTAACGGGCTGCTCCGTCCGTTCCGGCTGGCTGGTCAGTGTGACCATCACGGTGCGCAAATCCTCCAGCGGCAAAAGGTACACCGCTGTGGTAAAAAGTGTTTTGCGGCGGCCGTCATTGTAGCCTTCCAGAAGCGCGTCCAGAATGGTACGCTTTTCCTCCAACCGTTCAAGATATACTTCCAGCCCCAGCTCCCGGGCGCTGGCAATGTCCTGCGTCCGGTTCCGGTGCGGGACAAAGGAATCCCCGTCATCGAAGCTCTCGTAACGGGAGCACGGATATTCCGGGCACTCCCAGCAGAACTGGATGCCGCCATGCTCCAGCGAGCATCTGGCCAGTGCACAGCTCTGGTTGCCCGCCCCACCGCCGCAGCCGGGACAGTAGCCGCCCAGCCGCATGGAACACAGGGCGCAGTTCAGCCCACACAGAGAGAATCGGGTTTCTGCACGGGTAAAGCCTTTCATGTTGCTGCCTCCAGATTCTTGTTTCACAAATGCCGGAACGCGTTTTCCGCTGCCCCGGCCTCTATCGTTTTGCCTGTGTGTATTATAGCACAGGAGCGGGGCAGATGTCCGTTATGCCTCACTCATCTTGTGCGTTCCGCAGCCTTTGGATACAATAGACAGAAAGGAGCGTGCAAATATGGGAAACGTTGTTTTATATCTCGCCATGAGCGTAGATGGATATATTGCCGATGAGCAGGGCGGTGTGGACTGGCTGGGCGGCGACGGCAGTCAGCCGGATGCCCCCGGCAGTTATCCGTCGTTTTACGAAACAGTGGACGCCATTGTTATGGGCTGGTCCACCTATCACCAGATCGTCACCCAGCTTTCCCCAAACAGCTGGCCCTATGAAGGCCGCCCCTGCTATGTGGTAACCCATCGGCAGGAAGCGGCCCGGGAGGGCATCTGCTTCTGGAAGGGTGAGCTCACCGCACTGACAAACAAGCTGAAAGCAGAATGTGCAGGCAATGTCTGGATCTGCGGCGGCGCGTCGGTGGCCGGGCAGCTGCTGAAAGAGGGCCATATTGATCGGCTGTGGCTTTCCATGATTCCTGTGGTGCTGGGGAAAGGCATCCGCCTGTTTCCGGAGCTGCCCCACCCGCTGCCGCTGAAACTGGTAAAAACGCAGCAATACAACGGGATTGTGGATCTTGTTTACGAAAAACGGTGACGGACTTTTTAACGCCACACAACAAATGCCGCCCTCTCTGCATAAGCACAGAGGGCGGCATTTGTGATTGTTCTCTTACCTGTTTAACAGCCAGCAGATCCCTGCGGCAGTCCGCTCCGCCGCGTGGTCGTAGTGGTTGCCCGGATTCAGCTGGAACACGGTGTCAATCCCCCTGGCTTGATAGAACCCCTGAATCTCCTCCGTGTTCTGGCCCACGGTTTTCAGCATGGGATTTCGGGTTCTGCTTTCTCTGTCGCTAAGGGAAAAGTATATGCAATCTGGCTGTTGCTTCGGTTCATGGGAGGCAACATACTCTTTGATGCCGGGAAACCACAGCGAACCGGACATACTGGCCACGCGGGAAAACCGGTCCGTTTGGTAGATGGAATACAACGCGAACAGCCCGGCCAGCGAATAGCCTGCAATTCCACGCCACTTCGGTGTACAAGGGAGCTCATTTTCCACCATGGGAATGATCTGCTCCGTCAACAGCCGCAGATAGTCATCCGCACCCCCGGTGCAGGGCTCAGCGTTTTTGAAAGCAGGCGGACTGTTCCAGGGGGCCATGTCGTGGTTCCAATTCAGATCGCTGACGGCCACCAGCGTAAACGGCGGGCAGCCCAGCATGCGGGCAGCTTCGAACACCTTCTGACCTTCATTGGAAAACGTATTCAGATAAATAATGGGAGTTTCTGGCTCAGCTGCCGAAAAAACAGTGATGGTTTTGCCGCCTGCTGTAAAGGATTTCACTATGAGCGCCCCCCGCTTTCGATTCGAACTGTGTTTATTGTACCGCGCCGGAATGAAGTTCTCAACCGATTTTCGCCTGAATCTGCCCGATTGAACGACCATTTCTGTTCGTTTATTTGTTAGTTTATTTGTTAGTTTATCACGGTTTTCCAGGTGTTTTCCGGTGATGACCGGCAATTTGAAAACAACAAAAAAGCCCGCAAACGGCTCAACAAGGCCATTCACAGGCTTTTAAAATTGATGTACGGCTATGTGGCATGGCCGCAGAGTGGGGCCCCCGCAAAAGTTTGCACAGCAAAGTTTTGTGGGGAAAAGGAGGAATGACGGAGCGGTATGAAAAAAGCCCGGGCAAGCCCGGGCTTTTTGAATGGAGCACAGTCCATTCCGACGTGGAGCTGGAGATCGGACTTGAACCGACGACCTGCTGATTACGAATCAGCTGCTCTACCGACTGAGCCACTCCAGCAAATTACTCAACCGAATTTCCAGCTGAGCAACAATAAATATGATACCGAAAAATCGGCGTTTCGTCAAGAGGCAATCGCGCAAAACAGGCGGGATGTGATAAAATAAAACCATATTCCCTGTTTTGTGATTTTCTCTGCCGGGCTTTTTGGTATTCGTTTTTTCGTTTCCGGCGGAAAGGAGGGTTCCATGCTGCTGAGCGTCAGCCGTCGCACCGACATTCCCGCCTGGTATGCGGACTGGTTTTTCCGCCGCCTTGCACAGGGCTTCGTGCTCGTTCCCTCGCCCCGTGCGCCGCACCAGCTGCACCACATTCCACTGAACCCGGACGTTGTGGACGGCATCGTTTTCTGGACGAAAAATCCTCTGCCCATGCTGCCCCGTCTGAATGAGCTGGAACGCTATCTCACTGTTTTCCAATTCACCCTCACCGGTTACGGCCCGGAGGCTGAGCCCTCCCTGCCGGACAAGGATACCGTGCTTATTCCGGCCTTTGGGCAGCTTTCCCGCAAACTGGGCCCACGTCGGGTGATCTGGCGGTATGACCCCATCTTTTTCACCCGGGAGTACAGCGAAAACTGGCATCTGACCCGCTTCGAACAGATTGCCCGCCGCCTGCAGGGATACACCGAAACCTGTGTGATCAGCTTTCTGGATGAATACCGGGGTACCCGTGCCCGGATGCGGCCGCTGGTTCCGGCAGCCTTTGACCCGCAAATTGCCGCCCGCCTTGCCCGCGGAATTGCCGAAATTGCCGCCAGCTGCGGCATGCGTGTGCAGAGCTGCGCCGAGGCACTGGATCTGCGTGCGGCAGGCATTGCCCATGGAAGCTGCGTGGACGGAGCGCTGTTTGAATCGCTGCTGGGGCAGCCGCTGCACTGGTCGCCCGCCAAAGGGCAGCGGCCGGAATGCGGCTGCGCGGCCAGTGTGGACATCGGTATCTACAACACCTGCCCGGGTGGCTGCAGATACTGCTACGCCAATTTTTCGCCCGGTCAGATTGCGGCCAATCATGCGGCACACGACCCCTGTTCCCCTCTTCTGGTCGGCTGGCCCGGCCCGCAGGATCGAATTCTTCATCCCACCTTTTCCTCGCTTCGAGTTGATCAGCTGCGCATGGACGGGTTTTAATTGACAAAAAAGCTGCCTGCTTGAAAAACAAACAGGCAGCTTTTTTCGTTGCAAATTACTGTTGCTGAGCCGACAGATACTCCTGCGGGCCGGTCTGGTACAGGTTATTGCCCAGGGAATCGATCACCACCGTGAGGGGCATCTCCTCCACCTCCAGCCGGCGGATGGCTTCGCTGCCCAGATCCTCATAGCAGACCAGCTGGGCGGTTTTTACCCGGGATGCCATGAGTGCACCCGCACCGCCAATGGCCGCCAGATAAACCGCACCGGTTTCTTTCATGGCTTCCACCACCTGCTCGCTGCGCTTGCCCTTGCCGATCATGGCCTTCAGGCCAAGGTGCAGCAGCCGGGGAGCGTAGGCGTCCATCCGATAGCTGGTGGTGGGGCCGCAGGCGCCGATGGCCTGCCCCGGCCGGGCGGGGGTGGGTCCTGCATAATAGATGGCCGCGTCCTTCACGTCGATGGGCAGTTCCTCGCCCCGGTCCAGACATTCGCACAGCCGCTTGTGGGCCGCATCCCGGGCGGTATAGATCACGCCGGACAACAGTACCGTATCCCCTGCCCGCAGCTTGCGGGTCACCTCTTCGGTGAGGGGTGTTGTGAGCTTGTATTCCATTACAGTACCGCCTCCTTGTGCCGGGTTGCGTGGCAGTTGATGTTCACCGCCACCGGCATGCCCGCAATGTGGGTGGGATAGGTTTCGATCTGCACGCCCAGCGCGGTGGTCTCGCCGCCGAAGCCCTGGGGGCCGATGCCCAGCTGATTGATCTTTTCCAGCAGCTCCTGTTCCATGGCTGCATAGTAGGGATCCGGATGGTGGCTGCCCACCGGGCGCAGCAGAGCCTGCTTGGCCAGCAGCGCGGCTTTTTCAAAGGTGCCGCCCACACCCACGCCTACCACGATGGGCGGGCAGGGGTTGGGCCCCGCCAGCCTGACGGTCTCCAGCACGAAGTCCTTCACACCCTGCTCCCCGTCCGAGGGCTTGAGCATGCCCAGACGGCTCATGTTCTCGCTGCCGAAGCCCTTGGGAGCCACGGTGATTTTCAGTTTGTCGCCGGGAACAATGCGGGTGTGGATGATGGCAGGAGTGTTGTCGCCGGTGTTGCCCCGGCGGATGGGATCCTTCACCACGGATTTGCGCAGAAACCCTTCGGTGTAGCCCCTGGCCACGCCCGCATGGATGGCGGCTTCAAAGTCGCCCTGAATGTGCACCTCCTGGCCGATCTCGCAGAACACGCAGGCCATGCCGGTGTCCTGACAGATGGGCAGGCCGGTATCCCGGGCGGCATCCAGATTGTCGCACAGGGTTTTCAATGTGGTTTTGGCGATGGGCCATTGTTCCGTTTCAAAGGCGGAGCGCACCGCGTTTTCCATATCGGCGGAAAGCCGGTTGTTGGACTCCATGCAAAGGCGGGCCACCGTTTCGGTGATGGTCTGGGCACTGATCTCTCTCACAGTCGGGCCACCCCCGTTTCCCGGGCGGCTTTTGCCACCGCATCCGCCACGGCCTGCGCCACGCGGGGATCGAATGCCCCGGGGATGATGTAATCCTCGCTGCGCTCCTCATCGCTCACCAGATCGGCAATGGCGTGAGCCGCCGCCACCTTCATGGCGGTGTTGATGTCCCGTGCGCGCACGCTCAGTGCGCCCTTGAATACACCGGGGAAGGCCAGCACGTTGTTGATCTGGTTGGCAAAGTCGCTGCGGCCGGTGCCGATGACCCGCACGCCAACGGCCTTGGCCTCATCCGGCAGAATTTCCGGGGTGGGGTTGGCCATGGCAAACACGATGGCGTCTTTCGCCATGGTCTTTGCCATCTCCGGCTTCAGAGCGCCCGCCACCGACACACCGATGAACACGTCTGCACCCTTGATGGCATCCGACAGATCGCCCCGCAGATCCTCCTTGTTGGTGATCTCGCAGAGCATCTTTTTGTGATCCTGAATGCCCACGCCCCGGTCCTTATAGAGAATACCGTTTTCGTCGCAGGCAATCACATTCTTCACGCCGGCGGCCAGCAGCATCTTGATGATGGCGGTGCCTGCGGCGCCGGGGCCGTTCACCACCACCTTGATGGAACCGATGTCCTTTTTCACCACACGCAGTGCGCCCAGCAGCGCGGCGGTGACCACGATGGCAGTGCCGTGCTGGTCGTCATGGAACACAGGGATATCCAGCTCTTTTTCCAGCGTCTCTTCAATGTAGAAGCAGTTGGGGGAGGAAATGTCCTCCAGATTGATACCGCCGAACACCGGAGCCAGCAGGCGCACTGCCTCGATGACCTTATCCGGGTCCTGGGTATCCAGGCAGATGGGGAACGCATCCACGCCGCCGAATTCCTTGAACAGGATGGCTTTGCCCTCCATCACCGGCTGGGAAGCCGCTGCGCCGATATTGCCCAGGCCCAGCACTGCGGTTCCGTTGCTCACAACCGCCACCAGATTGCCCTTGGCGGTGTAGGTGTAGGCCGCTGCCGGGTCCTTTGCGATCTCGCGGCAGGGCTCGGCCACGCCGGGGGTGTAGGCGGTGGAAAGGTCCTCCCGGGTCTTTACCGGAACCTTGCTCACCACTTCGATCTTGCCCTTGTGCTCCTGGTGCATTTCCAGTGCCTTTTTATAATAATCCATCAGGGTTTCGCCATCCTTTTCTTAGGTTTTTTCCTGTTCCAGTATACAAAAGTTTCGCGGGCTTGTACAGTCCGCCGGGCATAAGTAACACTACTGTTTTGCCGCTTTGGCGCATACCATTTTATCAAAAGCGTGCACAGATTTTACAAAAGCAGGCTATCGCCCCGGCCGTTCACTCTGATACACTGAAGGCAGGATACCAGAGGCGGCACGCCTTACGGGCGGCCGACTGCTTTGCCCTGAAAGGAGTTGCATCGTTTATGATTCCCTGCCGTTCCTCCTGCCCCCATTATGCTGAGGGCTGCCACAAAACCTGCGCCTACTGGAAAAGCTACCAGCGGGAGCTGCAGGACCAGCAGCGCAAAAAAATGCAGTGGCTCAAGGCCCAGAACGAGGTTTGCACCACCGTTCTGCGGCAGTATCTGGCCATGAGCACGGTGCGCCCCGTTTATTACTGATCCGGTTCCTCCTTTTAAAAACGGGCCGGGCCCCAGACCGCTTTACGCGGCTGAGAGCCCGGCCCTGATTTATTGTTCCGGTAAGATCCACCGATCAATGGCATAGGCCACCCCGTTGTTCCGGTTGGTTCGGCTCACCTGGCTTGCCTGCTCCTTCAGCTGAGGCACCGCATTCCCCATGGCGATACGCAAACCTGCCGCCTCAAACATGGGCAGATCGTTTTCACCGTCACCGATGCAGGCGATCTGTTCCTTCGGAATGTTCAGCCGGGCAGCCAACGCCGCCAGCGCAGCGCCCTTAGAGGCGCTGGCCGAAAAAATCTCCACATACTGGTTGGTAAAGGCCCAGCGGCAGTCCAGCGCATGGCGTTCCAGCATGCAGCGCAGCTTCCGGCCGGTACGTTCGGTAAAGAAGTAGAACTGCAGCTCTTCCACGTCAGCTGCATGCTGCCGCAGTACCCGGTTCATATTCTCCACGCAGATACTGGCGGCGGCATCCGGCCCGAACACAACCCGGCCAAGCAGCCAGAATGCGCGGCCTCGCACCATATATTCCCGCTCCACATGGGCAGTGATGCTCACCGGCAGGCTCTGGGCCAGCTGCACAAGACGCATGGCGCGCCGCTTGGGAATCAGAGCCTGAAACAGATCCTCGCCGGTATACAGGTCGGTGACCTGAGCGCCATTGGAGGAAATCACATAACGAAAAAACTTCTCGCTGCGCAGCCGGTACGGCAGGCAGGAAAGGCTGCGCCCGGTGGTGGGCACCACCAGAATGCCCGCCTCAGCCGCCCGGCGCAGTGCCGCCAGATTTTCGGCGCTCATGCGGCTTCGGCCGTCCAGGCAGGTGCCATCCATATCCACGGCAAGCAGTTTAATCATGGGATATTTCCTCCATTCAGATGGGTATTTGAATTCACTCTACTCCCCCTGCAGGGTTTTGTCAAGGGGGTGTACACAACCGGAAAAAGGCCTGTGTACACAATCAAAACCACCGGCTTAGCCGGTGGTTTGAGTAAGCCCTATAAGGGCATTATACTAGCAAAGCCCCTTAAGGGGCCACGAAAAATTCTGCCATCTGCATTTCTTGCCCTACGGCTCGTAAACGAGCAAAATCCCAAAACCATATTTTCTCTCTATATGGTAGGCAATTAGTTTGTCATCTCGCTTCGCTCGCAAACTAAATGCTAAAGCAAGTAATTCGCACCAGCGTAGCTGGTGGTTGCTTTACACTCAACCGGAAAAAGGCCTGCGCTTTTTGAAAAGCGCAAGCCTTTGCTCTATGGTTCAATCGGGATGGATTACAGATGGTTTGCCACTTCAAAGGCATCCCAGATGGCGTACATGATGTTGGCCACCTTGCGGGCATCGCCCAGGCAATACAGCTCGGGAACGGAGAACTCCAGCTCCTTATACAGGCTGTCCTCCTCCTTGTAGCCCACGCAGAGGATCACGTCGTCGGCTTCCAGCTTGCATTCGCCCTCCGGAGTCTGAGCAGTGAGCACGCCGTTCTCGAAGTGCTGCACCTTGGCGCTGGTCACAACCTGAATGTTGTTGTAGGGGATCAGGGCCTCCAGCATCTCGCTGTTGGCATGGCACAGGGGGCCGTTCACTGCCAGCAGCTTGTCCAGAGCTTCCACAATGGTCACCTGCTTGCCCTGCTTTGCCAGCCACAGGGCGGTTTCGCAGCCAACCAGGCCACCGCCCACGATGGTCACCCTGTCGCCGCAGGTTACCTTGCCGTTCAACACGTCCGCCGCGGTGTGCACTTTGGCGTCGTCGCCCAGAGAGAATACCTTGGGGGTGGAACCGGTGGCAACAATCACAGCGTCGTAATCACCAGCCAGCACCTCAGCGGCAGTGACCTTATGGTTCAGGGTCACGGGAACGCTCAGGCGCTCCAGCTCACGGCCGTACCAGGCCGCCAGTGCGTGGTCATCCTCCTTGAAATCGGGAGCGCCGCCGGGAATCAGGTTGCCGCCCAGCTGGCTGCCCGCCTCAAACAGATGAGGTTCATGGCCACGGATGGCCAGCACCCGGGCTGCCTCGCAGCCGGCCACACCACCGCCCACGATCAGCACCTTCTTGGGGCGGCAGATGGGCTGGTATGCCATATCCCGCTCGCGGCAGGCCTGGGGATTCACGGCGCAGTTCAGCGCGGAGTATTCCTGAATGCGGCCCATGCAGCCCTCATGGCAGGACAGGCAGGGCCGGACGAATTCGTACCGGTTGGCGCGCAGCTTGTTCACATAATCGGGGTCTGCCAGCAGGGGGCGGCCCAGGCTGATGATGTCACAGGTGCCGTCCGCAATGCAGGCGCTGGCCATTTCCGGGTTGTCCATGCGGCCCGCCATCAGGATGGGCACGTTCACGGTTTCCTTCATCAGCTTGGCATACTTGCGGTACAGGCCCTTTTCCTGATACATGGGCGGATGGTTCCACCACCAGGCATCGTAGGTGCCAACATCCACATCCAGTGCGTCGTAGCCGTATTCCACCAGCAGCTTGGCAGCCTCCACGCCCTCGTCCAGATCGCGGCCGGCTTCCTTGAATTCCTCGCCGGGCAGCGCGCCGACGCGCCAGTCCTTCATCATGCTCTTGGGGCTGTAACGCAGGGCCACCGGGAAATCCTGACCGCAGCGGGCCTTGATCTCCTCCACAATCTCCTTGGCAAAGCGCAGGCGGTTTTCCAGGCTTCCGCCGTACTCGTCGGTGCGGTTGTTGAACAGAGCAATGGCGAACTGGTCGATCAGGTAGCCCTCGTGCACCGCGTGGATCTGCACACCATCGAAACCGGCTCGCTTGGCGTTGTAGGCGCCATCGCCAAACTTCTTCACGATGGAGTGGATCTCCTCCACGGTGAGGGGTCGGCAGGTCTTATTCAGCCAGCGGTGCGGAATGGCGGAGGGGGCCACCGGCGGGAACTCGCCCAGGTTGGTGGGAATGGTCACACGGCCAAACCCGCCGGACAGCTGCAAAAACACCTTCGCGCCGTAAGCGTGAATACGCTCGGTCATCTCGCGGGCGGTGCGCACAAAGTGCACCGGGTTGTAGGTAGCGCAGGGGCAGCTGGGCATGGCGTGCTCCTCCACCTCATTGTCCACAAAGGTAACGCCGGTGATGATCAGGCCGGTGCCGCCTTTGGCGCGCTCGGTATAATAGTCGATGCCGCGCTGATTGAAGCCGCCTTCCGCGTCGCCCAGACCCAGCGGGCCCATGGGAGCCATGGCGAAGCGGTTCTTCAGCTCACAGCTGCCGATGCGGGTTTTCTCGAACAGATTTGCATACGGAAACATTTGTGATCCTCCTTGTTAAATGATTCACGTTGACAGCCATTATTATAGCACCGCTGCAAAAACATGTAAATATAGACATATAAACTTTTACATGTTTTCCCTTCCAAAATTTATGGTATAATTTTATTAAAAACGACCAATACAGGGAGGGCGTCATGCGCACGTTGAAATATGCGATTCTGGGCATGCTCAGCCGCCGGGAGCTGACCGGCTACGATATGATGAAGGAATTCGACCGGGGGCTGGCCAATTTCTGGTATGCCAGCCACAGCCAGCTGTATCCGGAGCTGAAGCGGCTGGCAGGCGAGGGCCTGATTCAATACGAGACCTCCATCAAGGGGGAGAGTCTGGAGAAGAAGATCTATCGCATTACCCCGGAGGGTATGGCAGACCTGCGCCAGTGGCTGGAACAGGACGAACCCCTCCCCCCCACTCCCAAGGATGTGTTCCGGCTGCGGATGTATTTTGGCGACAACATTTCCCGCGACCGGCTTCTGGAGCTGACCCGGGCCCAGCTGGAACGCCGGCGGCAGAAGCTGGCATTTTTGCAGAGCTCTCTGGATCAGGCCGAACCATACAGCGGCCGCTTTGATTCCGCCACCGGCGACCGGCTGGTGCTGGAAGGGGCAGTGATGCGTGAGACCGCCATGGTTCAGTGGCTGGAGCACTGCATCCAGACGCTGGAACACTGTGAAAACGGAAAGTGAGTACCCCGGCCATGGAATCTTACTATCATAATCAGCTGGGCAAATCCGGCCAGGCGGCCTACCATGCCATGCTCACCGGATTGCGGGCCATTGCCCCCGCCTTTCCCGTGCCACGGCTGGAGCCGGGGCAGCTTTCCGAAATCTTTTTGAAGCTGCGGCTGGATCACCCGGAAATCTTCTACGCCGTGCGCTTCACCTACCGATACTACCCGCAGGCCTCCAGCGTGGAAATGGTGCCGGAATATCTGTTTGAAAAGAGCAAGATTCAGGAGCACCAGAAGGCCATGGCCGCCCGCATCCAGAAGCTCACCCGCCCGGCCATGAACCTGAGCGAGAGGGAAAAAGAGCAGTTCGTGCACGATTTCATCTGCCGGAATGTGCGGTACGACAAGCTGAAAAAGCCCTATTCCCACGAGATCATCGGCCCGCTGGGGCAGGGCGTTGGTGTATGCGAGGGCATTGCCAAGACCGTGAAGGCATTGTGCGACGCGCTGGGCGTCTGGTGCATGGTGGCCCTTTCCGAGGCAAACCCGAAACAGGGGGTCAAATACCGCCACGCTTGGAACATCGTGAAGCTGGACGGGGTGTATTATCATCTGGACGCCACCTTCGACAACACGCTGGGCAAGGCCGGGCCCATCCGCTACGACTACTTCAATTTAAATGACGAAAAGCTGCTGCGGGATCACGAGCCCCTGCTCTACCCTGCCCCCGCCTGCACTGCTGGCGACCGGTTTTATTACCGGGAGAAAAAGCTCTCGTTCACAAAGCTTGAGGACGTGGAAAAGCGGGCGGCACAGGCCATTCGGAAAAATCAGCCGCTGATCTTCCACTGGCGGGGCGGGCCGCTGACCCGTAGTACTGTGGCCGAGCTGACTGCCACACTGGAAACCGCCGCCCGGCGCAAGGAGCTGCACCCCCGCATCGGGCTGAACTGGCCCCAGGCGGTGTTTCAGGTGAGCTTTGTGAGCCAGAACCCGGAGCAGGAGCTCACCGAAGAACAGGCCAACGAGGGCGAAACCCTGTAATTTGCCGTTACGCTCAAACAGAACAAAACGCCCGCCGGGCTTCCCTGATGATCAGGGGCCCGGGCGGGCGTTCGTTTTTTGTTTTTAATCCAGACTGAAATCCTCCGCCGAAAATTCCGGCAGCTTGGGCTGGCGGCGGGGCACCCGCCGCAGGGGATCGTAGCTGAATTTTTTGCAGTGATAATAGGGCGAGACCACGCCCTTTTTGGCACACAGGATCATCCGGGGATCCGCCGCCTTCTGGCCGAACTCACAGTAGGTGCAGGCCGGCTGGATGTTAGCCCCGAACATTGGCTTTTTGCGCAGCAGCATACGCTTGCAACACCTCGCTTTGCTGGTTTCTATTATACCCGCGCGGCGGCCCGGTGTAAAGCCGGTTCAGGAAAGGCGGTTTTTGAAGTCCTCATAACCAAAAGCTTTTACCAGCTTCTCCTGCCCGTTTGCGTCCCGCCAGACGATGGCAGGCAGGGGCATGCCATTGAAGGTGTTGGTTTTGACCATGGTATAAAGGGCCATATCCTCAAACACCAGCCGATCGCCCTCGTTCAGAGGTGCGTCGAAGGAGTAATCCCCGATCACGTCCCCCGCCAGACAGGTGGGGCCGCCCAGCCGGTAGGTGTAGGCCTTTTCCCCGCTCTCGCCGGAATTCTGCAGCGGCGGGCGGTAGGGCATCTCCAGCACGTCCGGCATGTGGCAGGCGGCGGAGGTGTCCAGAATGGCAATGTCCATGCCGTTGTGCAGGGTCTCCAGCACACTGGTCACCAGAAAACCGGCGTTCAGCACCACGGCTTCGCCCGGCTCCAGATAGACCTCCACCTGATAGGTTTCCTTCAGGTGCTTCACAATGCGCACCAGACGCTGGCGGTCGTAGTCCTTGCGGGTGATGTGGTGGCCGCCGCCCAGATTGATCCATTTCAATCCGTGCAGATACTTACCGAACTTCTCCTCAAAGGCAGCCACGGTGGTTTCCAGATCGTCCGAGTTCTGCTCGCACAGGGTGTGGAAGTGCAGGCCGTCCAGCAGGGGCAGCAGGCTCTCGTCGAAGTTGGCCAGCGTGGTGCCCAACCGGGAGCCGGGGGCGCAGGGGTCATAGATGGCGTGGCCCTCCTGAGTGGAGCACTCCGGGTTCACCCGCAGGCCCACCGCCTTGCCCGCCGCCTTGGCCACCGAGCCGAACTTTTGCAGCTGGCGGGGCGAATTGAACACAAAATGGTCGGCGTAGCTCAGCAGCTCTTCAAATTCTTCCGGCTTGTAGGCCGGAGAAAACACATGGGTCTCGCCGCCGAAATGCTCCCTGCCCAGCCGGGCCTCGTACAGACCGCTGGCGGTGCTGCCCACCAGATAGCGGCGCAGCAGCGGATAGCAGGAAAACATGGAAAATGCCTTCTGGGCCAGCAGAATCTTGCAGCCCGCCTGGTCGGCCACCTGGCGCAGAATTTCCAGATTCTGCACCAGGCGGGTTTCATCCACCAGAAAATAGGGTGTGGAAATGGCGTTGCTCATCAGTCCACCAGCTCCGGGTTATCGTTGACCTGCCAGGGCAGACCCCACTTGTTCAGGGCGTCCATGTACGGGTCCGGATCAAACTCCTCCACGGTATACACACCGGGCTTGTTCCACTTGCCGGTGAGCAGCATCATGGCGCCGATCATGGCGGGCACGCCGGTGGTGTAGGAGATGGCCTGAGAGCCAACCTCCTTGTAGCACTCCTCGTGGTCGCACACATTATAGATATAGGCAGTCTTGTCCTGACCGTCCTTCTTGCCGGTGAAGATGCAGCCGATGTTGGTCTTGCCCTTGGTGCGGGGGCCCAGGGTGGCGGGATCGGGCAGCAGGGCCTTCAGGAACTGAATGGGCACGATCTCGTGGCCCTCAAATTCAATGGGCGTGGTGGACAGCATGCCCACGTTCTCCAGACACTTCATGTGGGTCAGGTAGCTCTGGCCGAAGGTCATGAAGAAGCGGATGCGCTTCACGTTCGGGATATTCTTGGCCAGAGACTCAATCTCCTCGTGGTGCAGCAGGTACATGTCCTTCTGGCCCACCTGATCGAAGTTGTACTCCCGCTTGATGCTCATGGCGGGGATCTCCACCCAGTGGCCGTTCTCCCAGTAGGAGCCGGGGGCGGACACCTCGCGCAGGTTGATCTCCGGGTTGAAGTTGGTGGCAAAGGGATAGCCATGGTCGCCGCCGTTGCAGTCCAGAATATCGATGGTGTCGATGGTGTCGAACAGGTGCTTCTGGGCCCATGCGCAGTAGGCCTGGGTCACACCCGGGTCAAAGCCGGAGCCCAGCAGGGCGGTGAGGCCGGCCTTCTCGAACTTCTCCTTGTAGGCCCACTGCCAGGAGTAGTCGAAGTAGGCGGAGAAGCCCTCTTCCTTGCAGCGCTTCTCGTAGGCAGCCTTCCACTCGGGATCGTCCAGATTCTCGGGCTCGTAGTTGGCGGTATCCATGTAGTTCACGCCACAGGCCAGGCAGGCATCCATGATGGTCAGATCCTGATAAGGCAGGGCGATGTTCATCACCAGATCGGGCTGAACCTCCTTGATCAGGGCAATCAGCTGGTTCACATCGTCCGCGTCCACCTGAGCGGTGGTGATCTTGGTGGAGGTGGTGCCCTCCAGCTTGGCCTTCAGGTCGTCGCACTTGGACTTGGTGCGGCTGGCGATGCAGATCTCGGTGAATACTTCGCTGTTCTGGCAGCACTTGTGGATGGCAACGCCGGCAACGCCGCCGCAGCCGATGATCAATACCTTGCTCATGATTTCATCCTCTTTCTTCGTTTGATTTTTCGATTGATACAAAAGTGTTTTGCGCTTCGTTTTCCCACTCAGGGCTGCAGAGCCAGCAGCATCTCCCGCACGATCTTGCAGGCCACGATGGTGGACACGCCGCTCTGGTCGTAGTGGGGGCTCAGCTCGTTCACATCGCAGCCCACCACCTTGGCCCGGCTGCACACCAGCGTCACGGCCTGACGCAATGCGTCGAAGGTTACGCCGCCGGGCTCGGGGGTGCCGGTGCCGGGGAAGATGGAGGGATCCATTACATCCAGATCCACGGTGAAGTAGACCGGCTTGCCCTCCAGCTGGTTCAGGGTCTCTTCCAGACCCTCGAAGTCAAACCGGCGGGTGCTCACATGGGTGCGGCCCCAGGCAAACTCCTCCCGGTCGCCGGAGCGGATGCCGAACTGGTGAATGCGGCCGTCGCCCACCAGCTCCCAGCAGCGGCGCAGCACGCAGGCATGGGAGAGCTTGGCCCCCAGATAATCGTCCCGCAAATCGGCATGGGCGTCAAAGTGGATGATGTGCACATCCGGATACATGGCAGCCACCGCACGGAAGGCGCCCAGCGTGACCAGATGCTCGCCGCCCAGCATGAAGGGCCGCTTGCTGGCGTGCAGAACGTGGCGGGTGCGCTCCTCGATGCGATCCAGCGCCTTGTTCACGTCGCCGAAGCACAGCTCCAAATCGCCCAGGTCGATCACATTGGCGTCCTCCAGATCCTTGTCCTGATAGGGGCTGTAGCTTTCGATGCCATAGGACTCGTGGCGGATGGCCGCGCTGCCGAACCGGGTACCCGGTCGGTAGGAGGTGGTGGAATCAAAGGGTGCGCCAAACAGCATGGTGGACGCGAAACGGGGGCCCTTGTCGCACCCCATGAAAACCTCAACATTCTTGCTCAACATCTCTTAAAAGCTCCTCTACGTATGCGGGCAGGTAAAACGCGCCCTTGTGCAGTGTGGTGGTGTAATAGCGGCAGGTCAGCCCGCGCATGTTCCAGCGGGTTTCGTCCAGATCCCGCAGCGGGTGATACTTTTTGGAGGCAAAGCCGAACAGCCAGTGTCCGGAGGGATAGGTGGGGATGTGCGCCTGGTATACCCGGCTGATGGGGAAGGACTCCACAATCCGCTTGTGGGCCCGCTGGCAGGCCACCGCGTCCTCGGTGTAGAAGGGGCTCTCATGCTGGTTGACCATGATGCCGTCCTCCCGCAGGGCGTTGTAGCAGCTGCCGTAAAACTCCCGGGTGAACAGACCCTCGCCGGGGCCGAAGGGGTCGGTGGAATCTACAATGATCAGGTCATACTGATCCTTGCAGGAGCGGATGAACCGCACACCGTCCTCATAGTGGATGGTCAGGCGGGGATCGTTCAGCCGGCAGGAGGTCTGGGGCAGATACTTCTTGCACACCTCCACCACCAGCGGGTCGATCTCCACCATGTCGATGTGCTCAATCTCCGGGTAGCGGGTCAGCTCGCGGATCACGCCGCCATCGCCCGCGCCGATGACCAGCACGTCCCGCACTTTCGGATGCACCGCCATGGGCACATGGGTGATCATCTCGTGGTAGATGAACTCATCCTTTTCGGTGAGCATCATATAACCGTCCAGCGTCAGAAAGCGGCCGAACTCCGGCGCTTCAAACACATCGATGCGCTGGAACTCGCTCTTGCCGCTGAACAGCTGCTTGTCCACCTTGATGGACAGCTTCACGTTCGGGGTCTGCGCTTCGGAAAACCAAAAATCCATCGCTTCCTCCTTCTTATTTGAGCACGTTCAGGCGCAGGATGTCCGCATCCTCAGGGCCGGTCATGGAGCAGCCCTTGGCCTTCGCATACTGAATGTAGTCCAGAATCTCCTTGGTGATGCGTTCGCCGGGAGCCAGAATGGGAATTCCCGGAGGATAGCACATCACGAATTCGCTGCAGATGCGGCCCGCGGTGTCCTCAATGGGCAGCGACTCCTTCTCCGCATAGAAGGCTTCCTGCGGGGAAGCGGCCACAATGGGGTCGATGTATTCCTGCTGCATCAGGCCCGCCTTGCTGCCGCCGAACCGGCGGCGCACCTCGGCCAGCGCGCTCACCAGCCGCTCCACCTCACGGGGGCGGTCACCGATGGACAGATACGCCAGAATATTGCCCAGATCACCGAATTCGATCTGGATGTCGTATTCGTCCCGCAGCAGATCATAGACCTCGATGCCGGCCAGACCCACATCCAGCGTGTTCACCGACAGCTTGGTGGTATCAAAATCAAAGATGCTGTCGCCGTTGCACAGCTCCTTGGAGAAGGCATAGTAACCGCCGATGGCGTTGATCTCCCTGCGGGCGTATTCCGCCAGCTCGCTCACCCGCTGGAATTCCTGTTTTCCCCGCAACGCCAGGTTCCGCCGGGAGATGTCCAGGCTGGACAGCAGCAGATAGGAGCCGCTGGTGGTCTGGGTCAGGTTGATGATCTGGCGCACATGACCCTCCGGCATGGCCGGGCCGGTGAGCAGCAGCGAGCTCTGGGTCAGGCTGCCGCCGGATTTGTGCATGGAAACGGCGGCCATATCCGCCCCCGCCGCCATGGCGGAAACCGGCAGGTTTTCGCCAAAATAGAAGTGGGTGCCGTGGGCCTCGTCGGCCAGGCAGAGCATACCGTTGTCATGCGCCAGCTTCACGATGCTGCGCAGATCGGAACAGATGCCGTAGTAGGTGGGGTTGTTCACCAGCACGGCCTTGGCGTCCGGATTTTCCCGGATGGCCTTTTCCACCGCGGAAACACTCATGCCCAGCGGGATGCCCAGCCGGTGGTCGCATTCCGGGTTCACATACACCGGAATGGCGCCGCACAGCACCATGGCGCCCATCACGCTGCGGTGCACGTTGCGGGGCAGGATGATCTTTTCGCCCCGCTTTGCCACCGACAGAATCATGCTCTGCACCGCGCTGGTGGTGCCGCCCACCATCAGAAAGGCGTGAGCCGCCCCAAAGGCCTGCGCGGCCAGAATCTCCGCGTCCCGGATTACCGAGATCGGGTGGCACAGATTGTCCAGCGGCTTCATGGAGTTCACGTCCATGCTCACACACTGCTGGCCCAGCAGATCCACCAGCTCCGGGTTTCCTCGCCCGCGCTTGTGCCCGGGCACGTCAAAGGGCACCACCCGCATCTTGCCGAAGCGTTCCAGTGCCTCGTAGATGGGAGCCCTTTGCTGATCCAGATGTTCCATTCTCTCTCCCCCTGCCTCTTTGTTTCTCAGTAGATATTGCGCCCGCTGAAGATCTCGATCATCTCGCGGCGCAGGTTGTTCATGATCTCCAGCCGGGTTTTGGGCGGGAGCTCATACACATCGGTTTTGAACAGATAGTTCTGCAGATCCACTTCCTTGAGCATCATCTTGGTGTGGAAGATGTTCGCGTCGTAAACGTTGATGTCCACCGCGTCGTACCGGCGCAGCAGCTCGGGCTCGATGTAGTCCTGAATGCTGTTGACCTTGTGATCCAGAAACAGCTTGCGACCGTTCATGTCCCGGGTAAAACCGCGCACCCGGTAGTCCATGGTGATGATGTCCGAATCGAAGGAACGGATCAGGTAATCCAGCGTGGACAGCGGGGTAATCTCGCCGCAGGTGGCCACGTCGATGTCCACCCGGAAAGTAGCCAGGCAGGTCTCCGGATGGTACTCCGGGTAGGTGTGCACCGTCACATGGCTTTTGTCCAGATGAGCCAGCTGGGTCTCGCCTGCCGGCAGCATGCTGCCCTCGGCAATGAGGATGGTCACCGACGCGCCCTGGGGGTCGTAGTCCTGCCGGGCGATGTTCAGCACCTTGGCGCCGATCATGTCGGTGAGGGTGG
Organism: Allofournierella massiliensis; assembly: GCF_964241245.1. NCBI lineage: Bacteria > Bacillati > Bacillota > Clostridia > Eubacteriales > Oscillospiraceae > Allofournierella > Allofournierella massiliensis. The sequence continues at coordinate 48,111 of NZ_CAXSWZ010000010.1, read as the reverse complement.
TGAGGATGTTGGTAAGCCGCTCGGAGTTATACTGCTCATCGATGTAGGCAATGTAATCCTTCTGTTCCCGGGCGGTTTTTGCATAGCACACGTCGTAGATGTTGAAGCTCAGCGCTTTGGTCAGGTTGTTGAACCCATAAAGTTTCAGCTTTTCTCCCATCGGTCTCCTCCTGAAATTGACATCGCCCTTTTTTGGCCCGGCGGCAACAAAAAACAGGCAATGTGTATTTTTGCATACACATTGCCTGTAAACGAATCCTATTTTGGTGATTAAGCGCGGAACCCCCTGAAAAAAGACCGGCACACAGTTCCGGATGGATACAGTGAGGTACGGCAAAACAGCGCCGCTCAGGGCACAGCCCGGCTTGCTTTCACACAGAGTCTATATAGCAAATACTTACTTTTACTACTCTTATTGACCGTTTTACAAGTTGATGTACGCAGAATACGCACTGGTTGTAAAGTAACCAACTTATAAAATTGAGCTTTTAACTCAATCAATAATGGCGGTATCGCACCGCCCATCGGCAGTTGACCCGGCTGTCCGTATGGCCTTTAACCCACGATTGGGTGGTCAGAAGAAATATTTGCATGGATACTCTGTATGAAAACTCATATCGCATGACGAAAAAAGTATAACCTGTTTTTTTGCCGTTTGTCAACGGCTTTTTTCAGTTTTTAGCAAAATTTTAACGGCCGCTTTTCCCTGCTTTTTCCATGGGATTTTCCATCATTTGGAATAATTATGCATGCACAAGATGCAGGCCGTTTTTCTCCAGCAGCGCCTGCATCTGGCCCTCTTCCAGAGAAAAATCCAGCCGTTTTGTCATGGCTTCGTCGCTGAAGGCAGCCACCCAGCCGCCCTCGGCCTGTTGGCAGAAGGCCACCGTATCCACCGGATCCAACCCCTGGCCGGCCAGCTGCTGGCGAAGAGGTTCGGCCAGCTCCACATACACAAAAAAAGTGGTCAGCCCGTGGCCTCCATTGTACTGAAACGCCCCCTTTACGCAGCCCTCGCCAGCGGCACTGCCCCGGGGATGGATGGCCTGCAGCCAGGTCGGATCCATTGCTCCCATATCCTTGGGTTCCATCTTCATTCCTCCCGTTTACGAATATTGCTCCGCTTTTTGCTATTGTACGCCCTTTTCGCCGTCCGCTGCAAGCAGCACCCGGCTTTTGTGTTTATTTATTCGCAGCATGCAGAATTTCATGCAATGATTTGTGCAAAAGCACACTGCACTTTTACGCGCTGATATGCTATGATAGAAAAAGATGTTTTTTGAAAGAAGGAGAGTTTTTCCATGAGAAATTATATTGCCCGCCGGTTCCAGACCGCGCAGGACAGCGTAATGGCCAGCGCCGCCGCCGAGAAGGGCGCTTACAGCGACCTGATCGACCTGAGCATCGGCGACACCGATTTCACCACCGATGAACGGATCATCCGTGCCGCCATGGAGGATGCCCTGGCCGGTCACACCCACTACACCTCGCCTCAGGGCGACCCGGAGCTGATCGACGAGATCCGTACTTATTATAAAACTGCCCACAACATGGAGCTTTCGCGGCAGCAGGTGTTCATTTCCGCCTCCAGCTGCTTCGGCATGGAGCTGGCGCTCATGAGCATTCTGGATCCGGGCGACGAGGTGATTCTCTTTGCTCCCTACTTCTCCCCCTATAAAGAGCAGGTGGAGCTGACCGGCGGCGTTGCCGTGGAGGTTCCCTGCCTGGAGGAGGAGGGCTTCGCCATCAACGCCCAGCGGCTGCGGGCAGCCATTACCCCCCGCACCAAAGCCATGATCGTGAACAACCCCTGCAACCCCACCGGCGCGGCCTACGACATGCAGACCTATCAGACGCTGGCACAGGTGGCCGAGGAATTCGATCTGGTGGTGATTCTGGACGAAATTTACACCGATTACATGTTTGATGTGCCCTTCCGGCCCTTCCGTGGTCTGCCCGGCATGGCGCAGCGCAGCATCACCCTGAACAGCTTTTCCAAGAACTATATCATGACCGGCTGGCGCGTGGGCTCCATCATCGCCGAGCCTGCGGTGATCGATACCATCAAGCGCATCAACGAGAACATGGTCTACTCCGCCCCCTCGGTGTCCCAGCGGGCAGCCATCCATGCGCTGCGGCTGCGCGGCGAGGTCGGCGATCGATACACCGGCGAATACCGCCGCCGGGTGTTCTACACCGCCGAACGCATCAACGCCATTCCGAAGCTCTCGGTGCGCAAGCCCCAGGGCACCTTCTACCTGTTCATGAACATCAGGGAAACCGGGCTGGACTCCATCGCCTTCTGCCAGAAGTGCGTGAAGGAAGCCCATGTGGCCATGGTGCCCGGCGTGGCCTTCGGCGCTGCCGGCGAGGGTTATGTGCGCATCGCCTGCACCACCAGCGAGGAAAAGCTGGCCGAGGCCTTCGACCGCATCGCGGCCCTGAAATTCTGAGCCGGGCCGTTCAGTACAGCGGCAGGCCGCCGGTGAACTCGTCGGCCTTTTCCGCCGCCAGCGGCTCCAGTGCCAGGCAGGTGTAGGTGGGCTCGCCGTGGAATTCGGTCATGCCCGCATCCTGAATCAGGGCGCTGATCACCCCGGCGTCCTGCGCTTTCCGGTGCAGCTGCAGCAGCTCCTCCTCGGAATCCACATACACACAGATCTTGGCCACTCCCCTGTCGAACCACTCGCTCAGGGGGGTGGCCTCCTGTTTGCTCTCAGCCAGGCCCACCCAGCCGTCGGTCACCTGAATCTGCCCCAGACGGCCCTCCTTCTGCAGCGCCATCAGGGTGGCGGTAACGCAGGCATGGCCCGCCTGGGCGGCAATTTTGCCCTTGCGCATCTTCAGATCCCGGCGCATCACAATCATCTGTTTGGATGAATACATTCTGGTTCCTCCTTGCAAAAACCGGGCGAAAAAGATCCCGGCGATTCCCTGCTATTATACCAGCCGCCGGCCATGGCCGCAACGGCGCTTTGCCACTTTGCTCAAATAGCACTGCAGCATCTTGCGCCAATCCCCGCTCCGGTGGTATGATAGAATAGAAAATTTATTGTCACGCCTTTCCCGCGGTCCTTTCGGGTGCGCTTTCTGCACCCGCGGGCCGCTTTTTGTGCGCGATGTGAAAGCGAAGTGGCTATGAAATGACAAACGACCAGAACCTTCTTACCGTGGGCAGCGTTCCCAAAAAGATGCTGCTGTTCGCGGTGCCAATCTTCTTCAGCAACCTGTTTCAGCAGCTCTACAACGCGGTGGACTCGCTGATCGTGGGCAACTTCATCGGCGAACAGGCGCTGGCGGCGGTGGGCTCCTCCTCCAGCCTGATCATGCTGATGATCGGCTTCATCAATGGCGTGTCGCTGGGTGCGGGCGTGCTGGTGGCCCGGCTTTACGGTGCGCAGGATCACAAAACCCTGAAGCAGGCGGTGCACACCACCGTGGCGCTGGGTTTGTGCGCCGGCGTGCTGCTTTCGATTCTGGGCATCATCTTCACGCCCCAGATTCTGCGCTGGATGGGTACCCCGTCGGATGTGCTGCCCCAGTCGATTCTGTATTTCCGGGTTTATTTCATGGGCTCGCTGTCGGTGGTCATGTACAACATGGGCGCCAGCATTCTGCAATCGGTGGGCAACAGCCGCAGCCCCATGAAATACCTGATCATCGCCTCCCTCACCAATGTGGTGCTGGACCTGGTATTTGTGGCCGGAATGGGCCGCGGGGTAGAAAGCGCCGCACTGGCCACCATCATCAGCCAGACCCTCTGCGCCTTCCTTGCCTTCCGCAAGCTGACCGTGGTGCAGGCGCCTTACCGCATCATCTGGAAAGAGGTGGGTTTCCGGGCGGACATGCTGCGGCAGGTGCTTACCCTGGGCATTCCCTCCGGCGTGCAGAACTCGGTGATCTCGCTGGCAAATGTGATCGTGCAATCCAACATCAACGCCTTCGGCTCCGCCGCCATGGCAGGCTGCGCCGCTTACAGCCGGGTGGAGGGCTTCGCCTTCCTGCCGGTGACCTGCTTTGCGCTGGCCCTTTCCACCTTCGTGAGCCAGAACATCGGCGCGGGCCGTTACGTTCGGGTGCGGCAGGGCATGCGCTTCGGTTTGATCTGCAGCCCGCTGCTGGCCGAGTGCATCGGCCTGTTCATCTTCACCTTCTCGCCCCAGCTGATCGGCGCCTTCAACAATGAGCCTCAGGTGGTGGCCTACGGCGTGGCGGACGCCCATACCGTGGCGCTGTTTTACTGTCTGCTGGCCTTCTCCCACTGCTGCGCGGGCATTCTGCGGGGAATGGGTCGGCCCATTATCCCCATGACCATCATGCTGAGCATCTGGTGCGTGCTGCGCATCTGCTACATTACCATTGCGGTGCGCCTGATTCCGGACATCCACATGGTCTACTGGGCCTATCCCATCACCTGGATCATCAGCTCGCTGCTGTTCGCTCTGTGCCTGACCCGGCTGCGCTTCCCGCCCATGACGGTTCAGCCGGAAAAAGAGGAAAGCCGGGTATTGTAATTTGTGAAAACATCCTTTACCATAAAAAGGGGCCGCCGCGGCGGCCCTGCAACTGTGCTTCCTATTGTTAAAGGAGGGGTTTATTTTGGCAAGTGAAGATTACAAAAAGGCCCAAAAAATGGGTCAGCGCAGCTTCCGCGCCTGTGTTTCCAAGGGGCAGTATCCCTATCTGCAGGTGCTGGATGACATTCTGGAAAACACCGAGCTGGACAGCACCCAGCCTCTGGGTGTGGTGAACATCCCTCTGGACGCCATTGTGGGCACCAAGACCGAGGGCCGCAAAACAGCCTTCGCCCGCAATTTCATGCCTCTTCTGGGCGATCGCACCGAATTTGCGGTGAAGTGGAGCGCCCTGTGTGAATCCCAGATGGAGGAGGGAATCCGCGACCCCATTGAAGCGGTGGAATTTCTGAACCGCTTTTATGTGGTGGAGGGCAACAAGCGCGTCTCGGTAATGAAATATTTCGGCGCGGGCAGCATTCCCGGCAATGTGACCCGCTATATCCCCAAGCGCAACGGCTCCAAGGAAGTGAACATCTATTACGAATTTCTGGACTTCTACAAGCTGACCCAGATCAACCTGCTCTGGTTCACCGAAGAAGGCCGCTTTGCCAAGTTCGTGGCAGCCGTGGGCAAGGCCCCCGGCGAGCGCTGGAGCGATGACGACAAGAGCATGCTCACCTCGATGTACTATCGGTTCCGCTCGGTGTTCGTGCAGCGGGGCGGCGACCGGCTGCCCATCACCCCCGCCGACGGTCTGCTGGCCGTGATGGGCGTTTATCCCTACCGGCAGCTGTGCGGCATGAGCATGCCCGAGCTGCAGCAGGCGGTGGAGCGCGCCTGGAGCGAGGTGCTGGTGCTCACCCGGCCGGATGCAGTGGAGCTTTCCATGGAGCCGGCATTCCCCCAGAACACCGGCCTGTTCTCCCGGCTGCACAACCCCATCGCCTTCCAGGCGCCCAGCCTGAAGGTGGGCTTTGTGTACGAAAAAAGCGCCGATACCTCCGCCTGGACCTATGCCCACGATTTTGGCCGCGGCGAGCTGGAGGAACACTTCGGCGGCCGGGTGACCACCCTGTGCTACGACAATGTGCAGCCGGATGTGAACGGCGACGAGATTCTGGAAAAGGCCGTGGCCGATGGCTGCGACGTGATTTTCACCACCACGCCCAAGCTGATCGGCGCCAGCCTGAAGGCTTCTCTGGCTCACCCGGAAGTGAAGATCATCAACTGCTCGCTGAACATGTCTCACCCGTCCATCCGCACCTACTACGGGCGTATTCATGAGGCAAAGTTCCTGCTGGGCGCCATTGCCGGTGCTCTGGCGGACGACAACAAGATCGGCTATGTGGCAACCTATCCCACCTATGGCATGATTGCTGCCATCAACGCCTTCGCACTGGGCGCGCAGATGACCAATCCCCGGGCTCAGGTGTATCTGGAGTGGACCTCGGAGAAGGGCGCAGATATTCCCGCCCGCTTTGCCAAGAACGGCGTGACCCTGATTTCGGATCTGGACAACCGTGCGCCCCAGCAGCCCCCCTGGAAATTCGGCCTTTACCGGCTGGAGGGAGACCACTTCTGCAACTACGCCATGCCCTTCTGGAACTGGGGTGAATTCTACGTGCGCATTGTGCAGTCCATCATGAACGGCGGCTGGTCTGCCGGAAACAGCGGTGAACGGGCCCTGAACTACTGGTGGGGCATGGATGCCGGTGTGATCGACGTGCTGTGCTCCCGCACGCTGCCCGTGGAGACCCAGCGGCTGGTAAATCTGCTGCGTCAGGCAGTGTGCAGCCGGGACTTTGACCCCTTCGCAGGCGTATTGTATGCCCAGGACGGCCGGGTTGTGATGCCCGCCGACCACAGCCGCCTCACCGCGGAACAGGTCATCACCATGGACTGGCTGGCCAGCAATGTGATCGGCCGCATCCCCCGCTTTGACGAGCTGATCGACGAGGCCAAACCTCTGGTTTCGCTGATCGGTGTGCATAAGGACGAAACAACCACCAAGATCCTGTAACACCGGGATCCGGCGAGGAGAGAAGTCAAACATGAGAATTTTGCTGCTGGCAGACGAAGAATCCAAGGCCCTGTGGGATTTTTTCAGCCCGGACAAGATCCGCGGCTATGACCTGATCATCTCCTGCGGGGATCTGAATCCTCACTATCTGACCCTGCTGGCCACCTTTACCTCGGCTCCGCTGCTGTATGTGCACGGCAACCACGACACCCGCTATCTGCACGATCCGCCGGAGGGCTGCATCTGCATCGAGGACGATATTTTTGAATACCGTGGAATTCGCATTCTGGGGCTGGGCGGTTCGCTGCGCTACAAGGAAGGGCCCTTCCAGTACACCGAAAAGCAGATGGCAAGCCGCATCCGTCGGCTGCGCCGCAAGCTGAAAAGCCACAATGGCTTCGACATTCTGGTGACCCACGCCCCGGCCCGGAGCCTGAACGATGGGGAGGATCTGCCCCACCGGGGCTTCGACTGCTTCAACCAGCTGCTGGAGGAGTACTCCCCCAGTTACTTTGTGCACGGGCATGTGCACATGAGCTATAACGCAAACCTTCCCCGCTGCTGCCGCAAGGGCGACACCACCGTGGTGAATGCCTATGAAAAATATGTAATCGAGGTGGAACCGGATCCGAATCGGCCGGTGCGCCCTGAATGGTGGCAGTTCTGGAAATGGCTGCCTGCCCGCAGCCGGGTACAACCGTAAAACAAAACTCCGCCCCCAGCGCCTGTTGCAGGCAATGGGGGCGGAGTTTTTTCATTGTTTATCACAGCGGCTCCGCTCAGCGGCGGGCGCGAACCCGCACCGGACGCAGCCAGCGGGGGACAAAAGGCAGTTGTTCCAGCCAGGCCAGCACCTGTACCGAGGGGCCGAGCCGAACCAGGGCCTGCTGTAAGAACGATTGGATCATCATGGTGCTCTCCTTTTTCATTGGTCTTTGTGGAAAATCGCCGGGGCGTTTTTCCTATGTATATGGTAGCAAATCCTGCCGCCGGTTGCGGTAACTTTATCACCGAACGGCGGTGGATCTGTAACCGTGTCTATACTATACCAGTCGAATTTGAACAGAATATGAGCACACTGCGAAAGATCCGCGAAAAGAGCAGGTCAGCGGCTTTTGCGTGACAATACCGCCAGCACCAGCACGCAGAACAGCACCACCCCGCCCAACGCCCAGGGCAGCCAGGAGTACTTTTCCATGGTTCGGGCCAGCGAGCTCTGCCCCAGTACCGGTGCGGTGGGCTGAGCTTCGCCCGGCTGACTTGTCTGTGCCGGGCTCTGCGTCTCCCCTGTTTCCTGCGGCGTCTCCTCTGCCGCGCCGGTTACCTTTGCTCCATCCAGCATTTCCGCCAGCGTATCGGCGGTGAGACTGCACACCGCATTCAGCGGCGCGTTCAGGGAATCCACCACCACAAAGTTCCGCTCCTCGTCCAGCGTCATCTGCTTCTGGCTGAGCAAAAGCAGCTGTACGCCGGAATCCGAGAAGAATTTATCCTTCACCTGCTGACGGAAAGCCTGCTGATCGCCGGTGTCGACCTCGCCAAACTGAGCCAGCACAAACCGGCGGGCCCGCTCCCCGGTACTGATGGAACGGTAATATTCCCGGATCGACTCGGCCAGATCGCTGTCCTGCGTCAACGTGCTGCCGATGTTCACACCATCCAGATCTGCCAGCCAGTCGCTTTTGGGCAGCAGGCTGGCATTCTCGTCCTCACAGGCAAAATAGGGCTTCAGCTGCTGGATACAGCTTTCCTCATCCATGCCGGAGCCCTGGACGCTGCCGGCCAGCTGGATGCAGTCGCCGCCCCAGGTGCATACCACCGGCAGCCGCTTCCAGGTGGCCCCGATGCCCGCCATCAGATGCACAAAATCCACCGGTTCGCCGGTGGCGGGGATCTCCACATTTTCCCGCGTTTGCAGCTGCGCCAGCTCCGGGGCCTGCTGCTCCACGAAGCCGGCAAACTCTTCACTGGGCTCCCCCAGAATCATATCCCAGGTGGTGTCGGCATAGCGCTGAGCGCGGATGTAGTTGATGGTAAGCGTCAGCGGCTCCGTCTCCGTCTGCTGACCGGCGGCGTATTCCTCTGCCAGCTGCTGCAGCCGGGCTGTCTGCTCCAACGCATCCTCCAGCGCAGTGGTCTCTGCCGCCCGGGCGCCCGGTGCCAGCAACAGGCAACCGCACAGCATCGTGCCCACCAGCGCCCACAGGCTCTTTTTCATACGTTTGTTCATGCTTTCTCCTTTACCCCTTGTTTTTCGTGTGGTTCGTGCCCTATTATACCGGATGCGGTTCGCAATGCAATGGAAATTTTGTAAAAAAGTGCCACCGCGCCTTTTGATTGGGCAGAAAAATGCCGCGTGCATGCCGGCACCGGCACACGCGCGGTATTTTTCAGAAGAAGTTACTGACCAAACACCGCCAGATAATCCTTCTTGAATTTCTCAATGCCCTGATCGGTGAGAGGATGCTTCGTCATCTGCAAAATCACCTTGTAGGGCACGGTGGCAATGTCCGCCCCGGCCAGCGCGCAGTCGGTCACATGGATGGGATTGCGCACGCTGGCGGCGATAATCTGGCAGTTGATGTCCGGATAATTGTCGAACATCTGGCAGATCATGCGAATCAGATCAATGCCGGGCTGGCTGATATCATCCAGCCGCCCCAGGAAAGGCGACACATAGGTGGCCCCCGCCCGGGCGGCCAGCAGCGCCTGATTGGCAGTGAAAATCAGGGTGCAGTTGGTTTTGATGCCCTCAGCGCTCAGGGTTTTGATGGCCTTCAAGCCCTCCGGGGTCATGGGGATCTTCACCACCATGTTGGGGTGCATGGCCGCAATGGCCCGCCCTTCGGCGATCATACCCTCGGCATCCTCGGTGGTGGCCTTCACCTCGCCGGAGATGGGGCCGTCCACAATGGAGGCGATCTCCTTCAGTGTCTCGGCATAGTCCCGGCCCTCCTTGGCAATCAGGCTGGGATTGGTGGTCACACCGGCGATCACACCCATTTCGTTTGCCTTGCGGATCTCGTCCACATTGGCAGTGTCCAGAAAGAATTTCATGGTACTTGTCTCCTTTCAGCCGTTTTGATCTTGTTTTGCCAGATAACCTCCCGCATTTTGCACGCCACACCCATGCGGCACACAGAAACAGCGGAAGAATATTCCAATCAAACCGTTCCCCGCGGGCTTATTTCGTTTCCTGCACGCCGCAAACAGGCCGCCCCAGGGCAAAGCCGGTGAAATCCACCGCGCCGCAGCCACGGAACACAAAGTAGAGCGGCCGCACCCCCGGGCGAGGATGAATGACAGCCGGGCGCAGAAGGGATTTGTCGGCGGGAACCGGAATCACCGCCAGAGGCTCGTCCCCGTTTTCCCGGTGGGAAACCAGCATCACACCCCGACCACTACCCCGCAGCCGCAGACCGATGCGCCGGGGCTGGCCGGTGAATGCAAAGGAAGAGAAGCCCGCCGCGCTGCCGCTGCGCAGATTGGCAATATACTGCGCCGGCTGTTGCTGGCGGTCGCTGCCCGCCTGGGTGAAGTAAGGGTGCGCAGCCAGCCGGAGCCGGGGCAGACGGATGTCGTACCGGGCCGTGCCCTGCCCGCTGCGCAGATAACAGGCAATGCAGGCCGGCACCCGGCCCAGATCCGGCAGCGGTTTGCCCCGCAGGCCGGTGCTGCTGACCGGCGCCTGCAAGAAGCCGCCGTCCGGGCTGCGCCGCAGCGGCTCGGCGCAGGCCTGCCGGGAGTAGGAATGCCGGTTGGTCTGCCGGTGATAGAACACATACCACTGCCCCCGGATGCAGGCAATGCTGCCATGGGTATTGCCCAGGTAATTGACGGCATCCGCTTCCTTCGGGCGGCCGGGCAGAAACACATCGCCGATGTCCACCAGCGTGCCGCCAAAAACAAAGGGGCCGAAGGGGTGGTCCGCCATGGCGCAGCACAGCTCGTGATTGTGCTCGGAGGAATACACAAAGCAGTAACGGCCATCCACCTTGCGGATGGAACTGGCCTCAAAAAAAGCGTGGTTTTCAAAAGCGCCGGGCCGCCCCTTTCGCGGAAACAGCAGATGGGGGCCCTGCCGGATGGTGCGCATGTCCGGCTCCAGCTCCACCGCCACGCCGCCGGGATTTTCCAACTGCCGGAACCCGGTGACCGGGGCGGGAATGCGGGTGGCAAAGCCGGAATACAGATACACCCGGCCGTCGTCGTCCACCAGAACGCCCGGGTCAAAGGGGAAGGGTTCCCCGGCCCGCTCGCCCCAGAGGTGGCCGTCCGGAAAGGCCACATGGCCGTAAAACTCAAACCGGCCCGCCGGCTCATCACACACTGCCACTCCGATACGGCCCATAAAATCAAAGGCATAATACAGGTAATAGCGCCCATCCGGCCCCTGCACCACGTCCGGCGCATACAGGCAGCGCCGCCCGCCGGGGTTCATGGGGTCCTGTTCCTTGCGGTAAATAACACCCTCAAAACGCCAGTCGGTCAGATCCTCTTCCGGGGCGGACCAGCACACATAATCGTTCATGCAGAACAGCGGCCCGCCAAAGCGGTCGTGGGAACCGTATAGATATACCCGGCCGCCGAACACACGGGGTTCGCCGTCCGGCACATATTCCCAGCTGGGCAGATAGGGGTTGCATCCGTTTGTTTTCATTTGCGTTTCTCCCTTGGCTGCAATCAGAATTCCCGGGGCAGCTCCAGCAGCTCAAACTGCTTTTTCTGGCAGCGCAGAACTCCCTGCCGCTGCAGCTTGCTCAGCTCGGTGCACATGGCGCTGCGGTCCACCGAAAGGTAATCCGCCAGCTCCTGTCGGTCATAGGGGATGGAAAAACTGGCGCTGCCCGCCCGCTGTGCCTCGCCGGACAGGTAGGACAGCAGCTTTTCCCGGGTGGTTTTCTGGGCCATGTGCTCCACCTTCTGGGTAAGCATCAGGTTGCGCCCCGCCAGCACCCGGGTCAGATTGCGGATCATGCGGGTATGAAAATCACAGGCGGTGGTACAGCTCTGGAAAAGGCTCACCACGTCCAGAAACATCACCCGGGCAGTGGTGGCTGCCACCACGCTCACCGCCAGATTTTCGCTGCCCAGGCAGGCGTAGGACTCGGCAAACAGCTGCCCCGGCCCGGAGGGGCCCAGAATTACCCGGTTGCCCCAGAAATCCTCCTTGATGATATGGGCGGTGCCCTCCAGCACGATGCCCATCCGGCGGGTGGGCTCGCCCCGGTGCAGAATGAACTCCCCCTTCTGGTAGGTGTTCACCGCCGCGTGCAGGCAGCCCAGCAGAACCTGAATCTGCTCCGGCTCAATGCCCTCAAACAGCTGCGACGACTGCAAAACCTGAATGTCGTTCATGGCGTCTCCTTTTGTTGGTTTTCCAACCATTTCTTTTCCTTGATTGTACCCGCCGAATCCACGTCTGTCAATCGCAGAAGGGGCGGGTCAGCGCCGGGGGATCGTCCGCTCCTGTTCCGGCAGGGCTTCGTCCGGATATTCCCGGGCACGCTGGCAGCACTGCCGGTAGTATTCCGCCGGGGTCACCCCAAATTCCTGCTTGAAGCTGCGCAGCATGGAGCTGTAGCCGGAAAAGCCACACTGGGTCCAGATCGCCGCCAGCGGCACCCCGTTGCACAGCAGCTCCCGGCAGCGACCCAGCCGGGCCTTTACAATATACTGGTGCAGCGTCTGGCCGGTGCGCTGCTTGAACTGGCGGGCCAGATGCTCCGGGCTCACATAGAAATGCGCCGCCAGATCCTTTAAGCGCAGCGGCTCGGCCAGATGGGCATTGATGTAGGCAAACACCTCGTCCACCACCAGACGCTTGCGCCCCACCAGCGCGGTTTTGCGCTCCTCTGTTACGCAGCAGCGCAGCACGCCGGCTACCAGAAGCTCCACAAGGCCCCGGCGATATACCCCGCCTGCCAGCGCATCCGGCTGGGCCAGCTCCTGGCGCAAAAGGGAATACAGCCGCCGCAGCAGCGTGGCGTTCTGGGTGTTCAGCCGTACCACCGCACACTGGAAGGGCACCACCGAAAAGCAGGCCTCCAGATCACACCCCGGGCAGGAGATCTGCCGCAGCAGTTCCGGCTGCAGGCGCAGCTGCCACAGCTCCAGCCCCTGCTCCTGTGCCCGCGCCTTCGCGGTGGCTCCCGGGCGAAGCAGGCCGATGGTATCCGGCCCCAGGGCGGCGCCGCCCCGGGCCCACTCCAGCCGGCCGCTGCCTCCGTTGATCAGAACCACCAGCTCGCAGCCCCGGGCATCCAGCTCTCTTTCCCTTCCCGGCTCCAGTGTCCACTGTTCCAGCCGATAGTTCTCATCCATGGAAATTCCTCCCAGTTTTTCTCCAAATCATTTTATTTATTTTATCAAAAACGCGCTGTTTCATCAAGTTTTGCGCAATTCACATCAAGAAACGAGATATATTTTTAACAACCTTCGGGCTTATAATGACCTTAGAAAGCGGGCCAGACGCCCGCGCTGCTGCTTTTTGAGATCGGAAAGGAGATCTATATCATGGAACTGCTCACCCCCATCAAGGTTGGCAACATCACCCTGAAAAACCGCATCATGTTCCCCCCGCTGACCACCGGCTATGAAGGCCGGGACGGCAGCATCACCGAACAGAGCAAGGCTTTCTACACCCGCCTGGCCAAAGGCGGCGTTTCCTACATTGTGCTGGGCGACGTGAGCCCCGTGGCCTCCTTCTCCCCCACTCCCCGCCTGTTCCACGACGGCCAGATCGCCGGCTTCAAGGATCTGGCGGACAGCGTACACGCCTACGGTGCCAAGATCGGCGTGCAGATCTTCCACCCGGAATACGACGTGAACGCCCTGATCGAGCTGTTCCAGAAAAAGGACATGATGGGCGTACGCCAGAAGATGCACCACGACATGGAGCACTATGTGACCGACGTGACCGAAGAGCAGCTGATGGACATCATCCAGAAGATGTGCGACTGCGCCGTTCGTGCCCAGAAGGCCGGCATTGATTTCGTTCAGGTACACGGCGACCGTCTGGTGGGCTGTCTGTGCAGCCCCCTGATGAACCGCCGCACCGACAAATTCGGCGGCAGCTTCGAGAACCGCACCCGCTTTGCGGTGATGCTGGTGAAGGCCCTGCGTCAGGCGGTTCCCGGCATGGGCATCGACTACAAGTTCTCGGTCATCACCCCCGAGCGCGGCAAGGGCGGTATCCCTCTGGCCGAGGCCGTGGACTTCGCCAAACTGCTGGAGGAAGCCGGCGTGGACATGCTGCATGTGGCCCAGGCCAACCACACCGGTAACATGGCCGACACCATTCCTCCCATGGGCGTGCAGCCCTACGGCTTCTTTGTGGACATTGCCGGCCAGGTGAAGCAGGCCGTGAAGGTGCCCGTAAGCTGCGTGGGCCGCATCATTGACCCCGAGATGGCCGAGCGCGCACTGGACAGCGGCAAGGCCGACATCGTGGCTCTGGGCCGTCCCCTGCTGTGCGACCCTGACTGGGTGGTCAAGCTGGAAGCCGGCAAGGGCTGCGACATCCGCCGCTGCATCTCCTGCAACAAAGGCTGCACCGATAACATCCAGAACCGCAGCTTCCTGTCCTGCGTGCTGAACGCCGAAAACGGCTACGAGCTGACCCGCTCCATCACCCCCGCCCAGACCAAAAAGAAGGTTGCCGTGATCGGCGGCGGCGTGGCCGGCATGGAGGCCGCCCGTGTGGCTGCCGCCAAGGGCCATGAGGTGGTGCTGTTCGAGAAGAGCGCCCAGCTGGGCGGCCAGCTGAACATTGCCTGCGTACCTCCCCGCAAGGAGGAGATGCGCCGCGCCACCGCCAACCTGGTGCATCAGGTCACCAGCGCCGGTGTAACCCTGCGCATGGGCAAGGCCGTCACCGCCGAGGACGTGCTGGCCGAGAAGCCGGACGCCGTGATTCTGGCCGTGGGCGCTTCCAGCTTTGCCCCCGCCATCCCCGGCAAGGAAAATTCCAACGTATGCGACGCCTGGCAGGTGCTGGCCGGTGCCCAGCAGGTTTACGGCAAGGTTGCCGTGATCGGCGGCGGCATGGTTGGCTGCGAGACCGCTGAATATCTGGCCGAGCGCGGCTGCAAGGTAAGCGTTGTGGAGATGATGGACAAGATCGCCAATGGCGAGAGCAACACCATCCTGCCCACCCTGATGGAGAACTACGCCCGCTATGGCGTGGAGCAGTATGTGAACCACAAGGTCAGCCAGATTGCGCTGGATCACATTCTGTGCGAGGATAAGGACGGCAACACCGTGACCATTCCCTGCGACTATGTGGTTCTGGCCGTGGGCGCCCGCCCCGTGGCCTTTGACGCCGAGCCCCTGAAGGCTGCCGGCATCCCCGTAATTGCCGTGGGCGACTGCGGCGAGCGTGCTGCGGACATTTCCAACGCCATCCGCACCGCCTACGACGCTGCCAACAGCCTGTGATTCCATTTTCCGGATTAAAAAAGGAGATTTCTGTATCATTATGAAAAAACTTGCCATTGCACTGCTCACTCTGACTCTGGTATTCAACCTCTGCGCCTGCGGCCAGAGCAGCAGCTCCGCTGCAACCACCGCCTCCACTTCCGCCAGCACTGCCTCCAGCGAAGCCGCTTCCAGTGAAGCCGCTTCCGCCCCGGCTGCTTCCAGCGAGGCTGCCAGCGAAACTGCCGTTTCCGCTGACGCCGCCGCCACCGCCAGCGCCACCACCGGCCTGTACACCAACCTGGACCAGGCCGCCCTGCTGGAGGCCATTGGCCAGTTCAAGGGCCTGTGCAATGTGTCCACCGTGAATGCGGACGGCACCCCCAACATTGCCATCTTCGTGCCCGGTGTGGCCGACGACAGCCACATCTTCTTCAACTGGGCCGACAACGCCACCAGGGCCAACGTGCTGCGGGAAAAGGCCGCCATCATGAGCTACGACATCGCCGACCCCACCGCCGAGGAGAAGGCCGGTCGCCACTCCGGCGCTGTGGTCAAGCTGGAGCTGGAGGAGGACGCCGAGGTTCTGGCTCAGCTGCAGGAGGCCAATGAATCTGTGAGCGAGGCCAGCGTTGTGCTTAAGATTGTTGAGGTTCTGCCGGTGGGCTGATCTCCTTTTTTGCACCATTCTATCATGCCGTGCCCCTGTTTTTCAGGGGTGCGGCATTTTTTATGGACTTTTGTTGAATTTTCTGTTATACTGGGTATTGATGCGGAAGCCCGCCGGCAAAACGCTTGCCCAATGCCGGCCCACAGGCCGCGCCTTGCCTTTTGCCATGCGCCGCCCGGCTTGCCGCCTTTTCTTTTTTGATCCCCTTGCGGAGGTATCTTTGATATGGCAGAAACCTATAAACAATCCTTTAAGCAGCACTATACAGATAATGTGGAGCTTTCCATTTTTAACTGTGGGCTGCAGTCCTGCGCGCCTTCCCACGCCTGGGGGCCCGGTGTGCGGGATCATTATCTGATCCATCTGGTGGTGAGCGGCCACGGCCAGTACACGGTGAACGGGCGCAGCTTCACGCTGGGCCCGGGCGATCTGTTTCTGGTGAAGCCCAACCAGCTGGTGAGCTACTGCGCCGACGCCAACGACCCCTGGGAATATTACTGGGTGGGGTTCAACGGCGCTTTCGCCAACAAGCTGGTGCAGCAGACCCCCTTTACCGACCAGTCGCCGGTGTATCACTGCGGGGAAGCGGAACCCTTGAAGCAGGCCCTGCGTTCCATCTACGACTGCCGCGGCCCGGAATCCCATCACGAAGCGGCCATGGTGGGGCATCTGTATCTGTTTTTGTCCAGCCTGATGAAGCAGGCCCACGAATGCGATCCCCGGGTGAGCAACACCAGCTCCCAGTATGTGCACGGAGCCATCAAGTACATCCAGTTCAACTATTCCCACGACATCAGCATCGACGACATTGCCAAGGCGGTGGGCGTAAGCCGCAGCCATCTGTACCGGGTGTTCATGAGCAATGTGGGCCAGAGCCCCATCGACTATCTGACCAACTACCGCATCGGCGAGGCCTGCAACCTGCTGCGGGATTCCAAACTCTCCATTGCGGAGATCGCCGTGTCCGTGGGTTTTTTTGATCAGTTCTATTTCTCCCGGGTCTTTAAAAAGACCAAGGGCGTGCCCCCCAGCCGCTATCTGAGCAGCATCGAAAAAACCTGACCCCTTTCTGGAGAACTGCCAATGAAACGAATCGCGCTTATTCTTGCCAAGCTGTTTGCCGTCTGTGCGGCTCTGGGCCTGTGCGCCGTGCTGTATCTGTTCAGCGTGGGCTATTTCGACCCCCAGCCCACCATCGGCTATCTGCACTCGCCCAAGGAGCTTCCTTATGTGGATCTGGACGCACTGGAGGATTATTTTTCGGAAAACGGCGTCCGCTTTTTGCTGGCCGATGAATCCGCCGACTACGAACCCGCCGCCCGGGAGCTGATCGAACAGGGCGCGCAGGTTTTGATTGTAAGTGAGGACGAGGACATTCTGGATCCGGCGCTGCTGCGCCTTGCCCGCAGCCATGGCATTCCGCTGGTTGTGGTGGGCCGCAGCCCTCAGGTGCAGGAGATGGAGGACTACGACAAGCTGTGGTATGTGGGCAGCAGCCCGGCACTGGGCGGCGAGCTGCTGGGCGAAGAGATGGCCATGGGCTTCCGCAGCGGTGCCATTCCGGACGCAAACGGGGATCTGGTGCTGCAATACAGCCTGTATCTGAGCGACATCGGCCCCTATCATCAGGCGCTGAGCTACTATGCTCTGCAGGAATGCGAGCATTACGGGGTATATTCCAACCTGCTGGAATACCTGGACGAGAACGACGATCCCCTGCCCTTTACCGCCGAGGGGCTGGCAGGCCAGCAAAAGCCGGAGCTGTTTTTGTGCACCACCGCCGACGACGCACGTTTTCTGCATGATCTGGCCGGGCAACTGGGCTGGCTGGACGGGGATGCACCGGTGCGCATCGCCGCCGTAGCCGAAAACCCGGAGCTGGCGCAGGCGCTGGTGGACGAGGGAATCGCCATCGCCGCCTCCTACTATGACATTGACGAAATTACCCGGGTAGCAGGCCAGCTGGCCCTGAACTCTCTGGACAAGGAGTTTGCAGGCCAGGGTCTGGAACTGCAGCCCGATGAATCCGGCCGGTTCTTCATTCCCTTCGGCCTGGTCACCACCCTTGAAGAAGACCAATAAAAAGGAGCGTTTTTGTGCCCATTCACAAGAATTCCATCATCCCTTTGACCATCGAAAGCCTTTCCAGCGATGGCAGCGGTGTGGCCCATTACGAGGGCAAGGCGGTGTTCGTGCCCGCCACCGCCCCCGGCGATGTGCTGAACGCCCGTATCGTAAAGGACATGGGCCGGTATGCCTTTGGCATCGTGGAAGAAATGCTGCAGCCCTCCCCCGCCCACATCGAGCCGGACTGCCCGGTGTGCAAGCCCTGCGGCGGCTGCTGCTTCCGCCATCTGGACTACGAAACCGAGGCCCGGGCAAAGCAGAGCTTTGTGGAGGATGCCTTCCGGCGCATCGGCGGGCTGGATACTCCGGTGCTGCCCATTCTGCCCTCGCCGCTGGAGGAGCGATACCGCAACAAGGTGCAGTTCCCGGTGGGGCTGGATGCGAACGGTCATGTGATCGCCGGCTTTTACGCGGGCCGCACCCACCGTATTGTGCCCTGTGCCGACTGCAAGCTACAGCCGGAGGAACTGAATCAGATTGCCGCCTTTGTGTGCGAATTCATGGAGACCCATGGCATCGCCCCCTATCAGGAGGAAACGCACACCGGCCTTGTGCGCCACATCTTTTTGCGCAAGGGCTGGCACAGCGGCGAGATTCTGGTCTGCCTTGTGGTCAACGGCCGCAAGCTGCCCCACGCGCAGGAGCTGTGCGCGGCACTGACCAAACAGTTCCCCGCCATCCGCAGCATCGTGCTGAACGTGAACCGGCAGAAAACCAACGTGATCACCGGGCTGGAGAACATTTCCCTGTACGGGCCCGGATACATTGAGGATCCCCTGTGCGGCGTACCGGTACGGCTGGGGCCGCTGTCCTTCTATCAGGTGAACACCCCTGCTGCCGAGCAGCTGTACGGCGTGGCCCGGCAGTTCGCCCAGCTGCAGCCCGGCGACACCCTGCTGGATCTTTACTGCGGCATGGGCACCATCGGCCTTTCCATGGCGGCAGACTGCAGGGAGCTGATCGGCGTGGAGATCATTCCCGAAGCGGTGGAGAGCGCCGAGCTCAACGCCGCGGCCATGGGCGCACAGAATGCCCGGTTCTTCTGCGCCGATGCGGGCAAGGCTGCCGCGAAGCTGGCAAGCGAGGGCCTGCGGCCGGATGTGGTCTGCCTGGATCCACCCCGCAAGGGCTGTGATGAGGCGACCCTGAACGCGGTGATTACCATGGGGCCCCGGCGCATCGTGATGGTGAGCTGCAACCCGGCCACCGCCGCCCGGGACTGCCGGTATCTGGCCGACCGGGGCTACAAACCCCTGCGGGCCCAGCCCGCGGATCTTTTCCCCCGCACCAAACACTGTGAATGTGTGATCGAGCTGGTAAAGCAGGCGGACTGAACCGCCTGTGCACCGGCCACACTTCTGATAAAAGAATAAAACGAGCGAGGTTTTTATGCTTTCTGTAAATGACGTGAGCCTGCAGTTTCAGGGCAACTACCTGTATAAGAACGTGAACCTGAATTTTGTGCCGGGCAACTGCTACGGTATCATCGGCGCCAACGGCGCCGGCAAGTCCACCCTGCTGAAGATCATCTCCGGTGTGATCGAGCCCACCAGCGGCAGCATTTCCATCGGCCCGGACGACCGGATGAGCGTGCTGGAGCAGGACCACTACAAGTACGACGAGTTCTCGGTGATGGAGACCGTCATCATGGGCAACCGCCGCCTGTACGACATCATGAAGGAAAAGGACGAGCTGTATGCCAAGGAGGATTTCTCCGAGGCGGACGGCGAGCGCGCCGGTGAGCTGGAGGCGGAATTTGCCGAGATGGGCGGCTGGGATGCCGAGACCGAGGTCAACCAGCTGCTCAGCGGCCTGGGCCTGCCCACCGACCTGCACTACGCCCAGATGGACGCGCTGGACGGCCGCCAGAAGGTGAAGGTGCTGCTGGCACAGGCTCTGTTCGGCCAGCCCTCCATCATCCTGCTGGACGAGCCCACCAACGGCCTGGACATTGAATCCATCGACTGGCTGGAAGAATTCCTGATGGACTACTACGGCACCATCATCGTGGTCAGCCACGACCGCCACTTCCTGAACGCCGTGTGCACCCACACCGTGGACATCGACTACAACAAGGTGCAGATGTACGCCGGCAACTACGACTTCTGGTACGAGTCCAGCCAGCTGATGCAGCAGCTGATCCGCAACCAGAACAAGAAAAAGGAAGAGAAGATCAAGGAGCTGCAGTCCTTCATCCAGCGGTTCTCCGCCAACAAGTCCAAGTCCAAGCAGGCCACCAGCCGCAAAAAGATTCTGGACTCCATCCAGCTGGAGGAGATGCCCGCTTCCTCCCGCCGATATCCCTTCGTGGGCTTTGACCCGGAGCGGGAGGCCGGCAAGGACATCCTGTTCGTGCAGGGCCTGACCAAGACTGTGGACGGCGTGAAGGTGCTGGACAACGTGACCTTCACCATGAACAAGAACGACAAGATCGCTCTGGTGGGCGACAACGAGGTGGGCATGACCACCCTGTTCAAGATCCTGATGGGCGAGATGGAGCCGGACGCCGGCAGCTTCAAGTGGGGTGTTTCCACCAGCCAGAGCTACTTCCCGCAGGACAACTCCGCCTTCTTCGACGGCTTTGAGGGCAACCTGATCGAGTGGCTGCGCCAGTACAGCCCGGACCCCACCGAGACCTTCCTGCGCGGTTTCCTGGGCCGGATGCTCTTCTCCGGCGACGAGGTTTACAAGCCCGCGTCGGTGCTGAGCGGCGGCGAGAAGGTGCGCTGCATGCTCTCCCGCATGATGATGGCCCACTCCAACGTTCTGGTACTGGACCAGCCCACCAACCATCTGGATCTGGAAAGCATTCAGGCGCTGTCCAACGGTCTGGCCTCCTTCAAGGGCAATCTGCTCTTCTCCTCCCATGACCATCAGTTCATCGACGAGATTGCCAACCGGATCATCGAGATTCCCCTGGGTCAGGAGGGCTGCCTGGACCGCACCGGCAGCTTCGAGGAATTCCTGGCCTGGAAGAAGGAGCGGGGCCTGTAAGCCGGGTTCTCTGCCCTTCCTCATTCCATAAAAAAACACGAAAAAGCGGCACCCGCCTCCGGAATTTCCGGGGACGGGTGCTGCTTTTATTGGAGGTTGGAATGGCTGTTAACGTTGTTTGCGGGGCATCGTCCAGGCATTGTGGTCGGTGTGGAGCAGCCGATGGGCCCGATGGCTCATGGGCTCGCCCAGATACTCGGCATACAGCCGCTGTACATCCGGGTTCTCGTGAGAGAAGCGCAGGGCGGCGCTGCTGTCCAGCGCGTAGAGATTCTTACCCCGTTCAAAGGCAAGCTCTTCGCCGTCGTGGATGGGCTGGCCGCCGCCGCCCACACAACCGCCGGGGCAGGCCATGACTTCCACAAAGTCGTAGGCCACTTCGCCCTTTTCGATCTGCTCCAGCAGGCGGCGGGTGTTGCCCAGACCGCTTACCACGGCAGTGCGCACCACGGCGTCGCCCAGATGGAACTCGGCGGTGGTCACGCCGGTGCCCTGACCCTGACTGCGCACCTGCTTGAAGGCATCTGCGGGCGGGTTCTCGCCCATCACCACATAGTAGGCGGTACGCAGGGCGGCTTCCATTACGCCGCCGGTGGCGCCGAAGATCACGCCCGCGCCGCTGCCGGCCTGCATCAGATCGTCGCAGGGGCGGTCGACCAGCGTATCTGGCCGGATGTGCGCCGAACGCATCATGCGCACCAGCTCACGGGTGGTGAGCACTGCGTCCACATCGTGGCCCGCGTACTCGCCGTCGAACAGTTCCATGTTCCGCTCGCCCTTCTTGGCCACGCAGGGCATGATGGACAGGGTGTAGATGTCCTCCGGGGAGCGGCCGATGGCCTGTGCAAAGTAGGATTTCATCACTGCGCCGAACATCTGCTGGGGGCTCTTCGCGGTAGACAGCTGCGGCACCAGATGGGGATACTGGGACTTGATGAACCGAATCCAGCCCGGGCAGCAGGAGGTGAACGTGGGCTTTTCTTTTGTTTCGCCGCGGGTGAAGCGGCCCAGGAACTCGGTGCCCTCTTCCATGATGGTCAGGTCGGCGGAGAAGGTGGTGTCGAACACATAGTCCACACCCATCCGCTTGAGGCTGTCCATGATCTTACCCACGGTGGCTTCTTCCCGGGCAAGGCCCAGCTGCTCGCCCCAGGCAGCGCGAACCGCGGGGGCAACCTGTGCCACCACGACCTTTTTCGGGTCGGCGATGGCCTGCCAGACCTGCTCCGTGTCATCCCGCTCGTGCAGCGCGCCCACCGGGCAGTGGGTGATGCACTGGCCGCACAGCGAGCAGTCCGCTTCGCCGATGGTGCGGTGGCCGGTAACGTTAATGGTGGAACGGGAACCGGTGCCCTCCAGATCCCAGATGTTCAGGCTCTGAACCTTATCGCAGATCTGCACGCAGCGCATGCACTTGATGCACTTGGCAGAATCCCGGATCAGGGGGAAATTCTGATCCCAGGGCTGGCGTTCCAGCCGCTCCTCAAAGGGCAGCTCGTGAATGTTCAGATCGCTGGCAATGTTCTGCAGCGCGCAGTTGCCGTTGCGGAAGCAGGTGGCGCACTTGCAGTCATGCTGGGAGAGGATCAGCTGCACGGTGTTGCGCCGGTCGCGCCGCACCTTGGGGCTGTTGGTGTAGATGACCATGCCCTCTTCCACCACGTTGTTGCAGGCGGTAATCAGCCGCTCCTTGCCTTCCAGCTCCACCACGCATACGCGGCAGGCTGCGATCTCGTTGATTTCCTTCAAAAAGCACAGCTTGGGGATTGCAATGTTATTCTGCGCGGCCGCCTCCATGATGGTCGTGCCCTTGGGCGCGCGGATGGCCAGCCCGTCAATCGTCAGGTTTACCATACCTTTTCTCTTCCTCCTTTGAACAGGCCGAAGCCGAAGTGATCGCATCGCAGGCAGCGCCCGGCCTCCTGGCAGGCTTCCTTGTCGGTCATGCAGTTTTCCACGCCCTCAAAATCGCGGATGCGCTCGCAGGCCTGACGCTCGGTCAGCTCCACACGACCACAGGGGCTCTTGTCCGCCAGATCGGGCTCGGGAATCTCCACATCACAGGTAATCTTGTGGTTGTAGCCCAGGTATTCGTCGATGTTGGCCGCCACAACCTTGGCCGCCGCAATGGCCTTGATCACGGTGGCGGGGCCGGTGGCGCAGTCGCCGCCGGCAAATACGCCGGGAATATCGGAGAAGCCACCGGAATTTTCGGTGAGGATCTTGCCCCGTTCCACCGGCAGGCCGGCTTCCTGGAAGTGTTTGGTCTCGATGCTCTGACCCACCGCAACAATCAGGGTGGTGCAGGGAATAAACTGCTCCTCTTCCCCACTGGCCTTCACGCTGGCACGGCCGTCGCGGATGGCGCTGATCATCTGAGGAGTGGTCCACAGGCCCTTCACATGGCCGTTTTCGTCGGTTTCGATGCGGGCGGGTGCCTGCAGAGTGCGGATTTCCACACCTTCGGCCATGGCGCCCTCAATCTCGGCAGGCAGGGCGGTCATATCCGCCACACGGCGGCGGTAGACGATGCTCACCTTCTTTGCGCCCAGGCGCACGGCGGTGCGCACAGCATCCATGGACACGTTGCCGCCGCCCACAACGGCCACTTCCTGACCGTTCAGATCCATGGGCTCGCCCTGGCCCACGGTGCGCAGGAACTCCACCGCAGAGACAACGCCGGGGGCGTCCTCGTGCTCCATGCCCAGCTTCTTGTCGGTGCTGGCGCCGATGCTTACCAGCACGGCATCGTAGTTTTTGCGCAGCTCTTCAATGGTGATATCCCGGCCGATCCGCTTGCCGTATTCCACCTGTACTCCGGTTTCCAGAATGGCCTGGATGTCGTCGTCCAGCCGGTCCTTGGGCAGGCGATAGTTGGGAATGCCGTAGCGCAGCATGCCGCCCAGCTGGGGCAGCATCTCGAACACGGTGACCTGATGGCCCATCAGCTGCAGATAGTAGGCAGCGGACAGACCGCCGGGGCCGCCGCCCACAACCGCCACGGTCTTGCCGGTGGAGGGGGCGTTCTTCGGCGGGGGCACATGACCCGCCCGGTCGGCCGCGACCCGCTTCAGGCCGCGGATGTTGATGGCATCGTCCACCATGTTGCGGCGGCAGCGGGCTTCGCAGGGGTGCTCGCAGATAAAGCCACAGGTGGTGGGGAACGGGTTATCTTTCCGGATCAGGCGGATTGCATCCGCATGGCGGCCTTCCCGCACCAGCGCGATGTAGCCGGGAATATCCACATGGGCCGGGCACAGGGTGACACAGGGCACCGGCTGGCTGTAAGTACAGGTACAACGCCCCACCCGGATGTGCTGCTCGTAGTCGTCGCGGCAGCCGATCAGGCTCTGATAGACCATGCGGGCTGCCTCATGGCCGATGGCACAGTCGGCGGATTCCATGATGGAAAGGGCCGTATTCTCCATCAGGGTCAGGGTTTCCATGGTGGCCTTGCCGTTCAGCACATCCGTAATCAGATGCTTCAGCTGCAGCAGGCCGATGCGGCAGGGTGCACATTTGCCGCAGGTTTGCGCGTGGCACAGCTCCAGGAACGCACGGGTGATATCCACCGGGCAAAGCCCCGGAGGGCTGGCCTCAATACGGCGTTCCAATTCCTTGTACAACTGTTCGATCACCAATTGCGACCTGCTAGGGGTCGGCATTTCCAATCTGCTCATACCATCCTCCGCAAAAGTAATACTTTTATTTTCTGGTTTGATTTTACCACAACAAAGTACCTTGGGCAATAAATGATAATTTTAAAACAAGTTTTTGAAAACTTTTCATGCAAACCGAACAATCAGCGTTTCTGTTTTCTGTGCAATTTTTCAGGTCTTTTCTGCATTTTTATAAAAAAACAGGGCTTTTCCCCCTTCATTCCAGAGGAAAAAGCCCCATTTTGCAATGGTTCAGGCTTTGTGCCTGTGATATTTTTCTCAGACCTTGTTGCTGTACAGCGGGGTCACATAGCTGCCGTCAAAGCAGGCGGTGCACAGGCCCTGGCAGCCGCAGGCCTGCTTCAGGTCATCCACGCTCAAAAAGCGCAGGGAATCCGCCCCCAGCACCTTGGCCAGAACATCCGGCTCCAGGCTGGCGCTGGCCAGCTCGGCCCGGGTGGACATATCCACGCCGTAGAAGCAGGGATACTTGATGGCGGGAGCGGCGATGCGCAGGTGCACCTCGGTGGCGCCGGCCTGACGCAGCAGGGCCACGATCCGCTTGGAGGTGGTTCCGCGCACGATGGAGTCGTCCACCAGAACCACCCGCTTGCCCCGTACCACCGGCACGTTGGCAGACAGCTTGAGCCGCACACCCAGATCGCGCTGGGCCTGGGTGGGCTGGATGAAGGTACGGCCCACATAGCGGTTCTTGATCAGGCCCATCTCGTTGGGCAGGCCGATGGCCTCGCTGTAACCCGCCGCAGCGGACAGGGAGGAATCCGGCACGCCCACCACGATATCGGCCTTGAAAAAGCTGTCCAGATCCTCCTGGGCCAGCAGACGGCCGCACTCACGGCGCACACCGTGCACATTCTGCCCCTCCAGCACGGAATCCGGGCGGGAGAAATAGATGTATTCCATGGCACACAGGTTGCAGCTGGTCTCCTCGGTGTAGAAGCAGCTTTCCAGCCCGGCGGCAGAGATCTTCACGATCTCGCCGGGGCGCACGTCC
Source organism: Allofournierella massiliensis (assembly GCF_964241245.1). Lineage (NCBI taxonomy): Bacteria > Bacillati > Bacillota > Clostridia > Eubacteriales > Oscillospiraceae > Allofournierella > Allofournierella massiliensis. The sequence goes on along the minus strand of NZ_CAXSWZ010000010.1, from coordinate 22,691 downwards.
CGCACCAGATGCGCGCCCACGATGTCGAAGGCACAGCTCTCGCTGGAAACACACCAGCCATCGCCCTGCTTGGCCAGCGACAGCGGCCGCAGGCCGTTCTTGTCCCGCACTGCGTAAAGGTTCTTTTCGGTGAGGATCAGGAAGGCAAACGCGCCGTCCAGCCGGTTGCAGGCCTGCTTGATCTTCTCGATGAGCGGGCCCTTGGTTCCCTGCAGCAGATGCAGAATAATCTCACTGTCCGACGAGCCCCAGAAGATGCTGCCCTTGTCCTCCAGTTCCTTGCGCAGCTCGGCAGCGTTGGCAATCTGGCCATTGTGGGCCACCGCCAGCGCACCGCCATTGGCCAGGCGGGATACGATGGGCTGCACGTTTTCCACCTCGCCGCCGCCGGCAGTGCCGTAGCGCACATGGCCGATGGCATTCTTGCCGGTCATCCCGTCCAGATCATTGCGGCCGAACACATCGCTCAGCAGGCCCTTGCCCTTGCGGCAGCGAACGGTTTTGCCATCCGCCACCGCAATACCCGCGCCCTCCTGGCCACGGTGCTGCAGCGCATGCAGGCCAAAATAGGTCAGATGCGCCGCGTCGCTCTGGCGGTAAACGCCAAACACACCGCATTCCTCGTGCAGACCCTTATCCAGATACTCTCCCATAGTGTTACTTTTACCCCCTTGAAACAGATGAACCGGCCCGGTAATGATTACCGGGCCGGCGCATTTTAAAACAATTACTCACGCACCAGGTACGCATCGCGGGCAGCGCCCACGGAAACATACTTGATCTTGCAGCCAACGGCCTTTTCCAGATACTCCACATAATCCTTGGCCGCCTGGGGCAGGCTCTCCCAGGTGCGGCAGCCGGTGATGTCGCAGTGCCAGCCGGGCAGGAACTTCACAACCGGCTTGGCATTGTCCAGCGCCTCGCCCATGGGGAAGCGGTCCACCTCTTCACCGTTTACCAGATACTTGTCCACCACAGGAATCTCTTCCATGTAGTCCAGAACATCCAGCAGGGTCAGGGCCAGCTCGTCCGCACCCTGGCAGAATACGCCGTAGCGGCTTGCCACCACGTCGAAGGGGCCCACGCGGCGGGGACGGCCGGTGGCCGCGCCGAACTCATGGCCCGCCTCACGCAGGGCGTTCTTTTCCTCTTCGGTCATGGCCAGCTCGGCGGTGAAGGGGCCCTCGCCCACGCAGCTGGAGTAGGCCTTCATAATACCGATGCTCTTGTGCAGCTTGTGGCCGGGAATGCCCGCACCAATGGGTGCGTAGCTGCCGATCACGTTGGAAGAGCTGGTGAAGGGATAGATGCCGAAATCAATATCACGCAGCGCACCCAGCTGAGCCTCGAACAGGATCTTCTTGCCCTCGCGGTCCGCCTTGTCCAGGAAGGCGCCCGCGTCGCAGATGTAATCCTTGAACAGCTCGGCGTACTTCTGGCACCAGGCCCACATCTCTTCCAGATCAATGGGCTTCTGGCCGTAGACCTTTTCCATGGTCAGGTTCTTCCACTCCACGATGGTGGCCAGACGATCCTTCACGGACTGATCCAGATTGAGCAGGTCGCCCATGCGCAGGGTCTTTTTCATGTATTTGTCGCCATAAGAGTAGGCGATGCCCCGGCGGGTGGAGCCGAACTGGTTGCCGCTCTTGGACAGGCGATCCTCTTCCAGGCCGTCCTCCGCCACATGGTAAGGCATGCAGATGGTGGCCCGGTCGCTGATTTTCAGATGGCTGGGATCGATCTGGATACCCTTTTCACGCAGTGCGGCGATCTCCTTCTCCAGATGGGCGGGGTCGATGACCATGCCGTTGCCCATAACGCACACCACGTCCGGCCGCAGAATGCCGCTGGGCAGCAGATTCAGCACGAACTTTCCTTCGGGGGTCACCACGGTGTGGCCGGCGTTGTTGCCGCCCTGATAGCGCACCACGATGTTGTATTCCTGACTGAGCAGGTCCACCATGCGGCCCTTGCCCTCGTCGCCCCAGTTGATTCCGGTGATAGCAGTTAACATAAATCCCTTGCTCCTTTGTTCTTTGGCTGATTGCCCCAAAGCCTGGCCGCTTGCAGCTGCGCGGCCAGACGAGCCTTTCACACAAACAAAGACGCCCACAATCTGCTTTCGCAGCGCTTTGTGAACGTCTTTATTCACTTTAAAATTCTACCATCCCAGCGGTTCCATGTCAATAAAAAGCCGAAAATGCACTGCCTATTTTTTGCAGTTTCTCCCCATTTATTCCCGGCTTTTCTTCCCTGTTGCCCCGCTGGGGCAGCGCGCCGCCTGCCGGGAAAGCAGGCGGCTACAAGCAAATGACCTGCCCTGCGCAAAGCGCAGAGCAGGTCACTTTTCCATTACAGGTCGCTATGAACAATCAGGCAGCCTTTTTGGCTTCACCTTCCGAAGAGGGAAAGATGATCTTGTTCACAAAGAAGAACACCACCATGGAGATACCGCCGTTCAGAACGGTAGTGCCGATGTTGTAGATGAAATCAGGCACCAGCAGACCGGCCACAGCCACCCAGATGCAGTTGATGGAGTTCACGATGCAGGTGATGATGCAGAAGGCCACCAGATACCAGGCAATCTGCGGGCCCAGCTTGCCGTGAGAACGGAACACGAAGTTGCGCTGGATGGGGAAGTTGATGCACTCGCCGATCACCATGGCAACCATGTAGGCGCAGAAGTAGGCAAGGCCGCCGTGCGCCTGGTCGTAGCCCAGAATGTTCCACTCAAAGGTTTCGCCAAACAGGGTCAGCGGAATGCCGGGCCAGCCGAAGCTGGCATCGCCCAGACCTGCAAACGCCGCGGGCAGGAACTGCAGCATCAGGTACTTGAACACGGTGATCAGATTGCTTACGATCACGAACAGGCCGCCCTCGCGAACCCACTTGGCAGCCGCCGGATGCTTGGCGGCAAAATTATTCCAGAAATTCATTTTATGCTTATCCCCCTCATGATTTATCAGGCGTCACACACTGGTTCTGCTTTTTCTTTTACTTCTGTGCCTTGCGGCCGGCGAAAAACGCCTTGATCAGACCGCCCAGACCCTTGAAGAAGTGGCCGTTCACCATGGTCACCATGCAGCGGGCCATATCCATGGTCACCGCGCCGCCGGTCATCTTGGCAATGCCGCGGAAGGGCATGTTGTAGATGAACAGGATGTTCAGATCCGGCTCACCCTTGGCGATGCTCTTGTCTTTCAGGCTGGTCAGGATCTTGTAGACCAGACGGGCCAGCGGATTCTTGGCGTAATACATCTGGCAGATGGCATCGTTCATGCCCAGCAGACCGCTGGCATCCCAGCCGGATTCGGGAATGGGATGGTCCAGCAGAGCCTCGAACTGAGCGTCGGACACCTGCGTAATCTTGCCGGTGTAGTAGCATTCCAGCTGAGCGGGATCGTAGGGGCAGGCAGCGCCGGTACCCTGCACGGTGACCTCACCCTCCAGACGGATGTCGGCCACGCTGGCGCCCACCATCAGCTGGTAAACGCCGCCCTCCACCTGCCAGGAATCGGTCTTGACGTCGAAGTAACGGAAGGCCTTGTCGTCCAGCTCGATGGTAACGGTCTTGCTTTCGCCTGCCTTCAGGAACACCTTGGCGAAGCCCTTCAGCTCCTTGGCCGGGCGGAACACCTTGCCGTCCTTGCAGCCCACATACAGCTGAGCCACCTCGGCGCCGTCCCGCTTGCCGGTATTGGTCAGGGTGAAGGTTACCTCCTTCTCGCTCACCTTCAGGTCACTGTAAGCGAAGGTGGTGTAGGAAAGGCCGAAGCCGAAGGGGAAACGCACCGGCACGCCGGCGGTCTCGTAATAGCGGTAGCCCACATACAGGCCCTCGCGGTATTCACTGGTGCGCTCCAGGCCCGGGTAGTAGGGGCTGGAGGGATTCTCCTCACAGGTCATGGGGTAGCTCTCAGCCAGCTTGGCGCTGGGGTTCACCTGACCGGTGATCACCCGAAGTACGGCACCTGCACCGGCCTGGCCGCCCAGATAGCCGTGAACCAGAGCCTTGCAGCGATCCAGCCAGGGCATCTCCACCGGGCTGCCCGCGGCCAGAACCACCACCAGATTGGGATTCACCTCGGCAACAGCTTCCAGCAGCTCCACCTGATTTTCCGGCATCCGCATGTGATCCCGGTCCAGGCCCTCAGTCTCGCTGATCTCGGGCAGGCCCACATACAGCAGAACCACGTCGGCCTTCTTGGCCAGTTCAACGGCCTCCATCTTCAGGGCGTCGTCGTGCTTGTTGTTGCGCTGATAGCCCTGCGCATAGCCCACGGACTGCAGCGGCATGCCTGCCAGCAGTTCATTGGCGGTATCCAGCTTGGTGGGGTTCACCAGGCTGGAACCGGCGCCCTGATAACGGGGCTTCTGGGCGAATTCGCCGATCACAGCCACCTTGGTGCCCTCGGCCAGAGGCAGGATGTCGTCCTCGTTCTTCAGCAGCACAACCGTTTCCTCAGCGGCATGGGCAGCCAGCTGATGATGGCCTTCCTTGTCGAACTCCTTGCCGGCGGCAGGCGCGTTGATGGTGGAGAACACCAGACGCAGGAATTCATCCACACGCTGATCCAGCAGATCCATGCTCAGACGGCCTTCCTTGACCGCTGCCACCAGCTCCCGGTCGCTGTCGCCGCCGGTGCCGGGCATTTCCAGATGGCTGCCCACACGGACGCCCTCCACATGGTCGTTGGAGCCGCCCCAGTCGGTGACCACTGCACCCTGATAGCCCCAGTCATCCACCAGAACATCCTGCAAGAGGTGCTTGCTCTCGTTGGCATAAACGCCGTTGATCTTGTTGTAGGCGCTCATGATGGTCTTGGGCTGACCTTCCTTCACGGCAATTTCAAAGCCGGTGAGGTAGATCTCGCGGAAGGTTCGCTCGTCCATCACGCTGTCGTTGGCCATGCGGCGCAGCTCCTGGCTGTTGGCGGCAAAATGCTTGGGGCAGGCGGAAATGCCGTTTTCCTGCACGCCGCGCACAAAGGCAGCTGCCATTTTGCCGGACAGATAGGGATCTTCCGAAAAATACTCGAAGTTACGGCCGCACAGCGGGCTGCGCTTGATGTTCAGGCCGGGGCCCAGCAGCACGTTCACGTCCAGGCTGGCAGCTTCCTCGCCCACCAGGCGGCCCACCTGCTGGCTCAGCTCGGGATTCCAGCTGTTGGCCATGGTGGCAGCGGTAGGCAGGCAGGTTGCGGGCACGCTGGCATTCAGGCCCAGGTGATCGCCCGCGCCCATCTGCTTCCGAACACCGGTGGGCCCGTCGGACAGGAAAATGCTGGGGATGCCCAGGCGCTCAATGGGGCGGGTGGTCCACACGTCACGGCCGGACAGCAGGCTGCACTTCTCCTCCAGAGTCATCTGATCGATCAATTCCTTATACTTCATGGGCTCATAACTCCTTTGCTATTTACGCCCCCCTTGGGCGTGTTGATCCATTGGCCGGTTCCCACAAAAGGGCTTTTCAAACCCCTCCTCTGGGAGCCGGCCCAGGGGTCGGGGCCCCCGCGTGAGCTTCACACGGGAGCCCCGATTTTCAGGTCGATTCAGTTACCGGTTGCGCGCAGGGAGCCGAGGTTGTTACGCCTCTTCCTTGCCTTCCACCTGCACAGCAGCCTTGCGGCGGCCGTAGCCCTTGATGGTGCGCACTTCCAGAACGATCAGCACAGCGGCCAGAACCACGTCGGCAGCGATGGCAACAATCTGCCAGGTGGGCATGCCCATGTTCAGGTTCTCTTCCGCATAAGCGCGGCTGTTCACCACGGTGTACAGGATGTTCTTGGAAGCCTGACGCATGGCCTGAACGCCGGTGGCGCTGGTGGTATCGGTCACATGGTTGGTGGCGGTATCGTAGTTCACCAGGCAGAAGTCGGTGCCGTTGCGGATCGCCTGATCAGCATCCATGTAGCCGTATACGCCGAAGTAGTCGGTCAGAACCATGCCCACAAAGCCCCATTCGTCGCGCAGAACCTTGTTCAGCAGCTCGTCGCAGGCGCCGGCCCACTTGTGGCCGATGTAGTTGAAGGAGGACATAACAGCGTCGCAGCCGCCTTCCTTCACAGAAATCTCGAAGGGCTTCAGGTAGATCTCACGGATGGACTGCTCGTCAGCCCAGGTGCACAGCATATCGCAGCGGTTGGCTTCCTGGTCGTTCAGCGCGAAGTGCTTCATGTAAGCGTACACGCCGAACTCCTCGGCGCCCTGGATGGCCTTGGCAGCCATCTTGCCGCTCAGCACGCCGTCCTCAGAGTAGTACTCGAAGTTACGGCCGGCGAAAGCGGAACGATGATTGTTCATGGCAGGAGCGTACCAGCCGGTGGTGTTCATCTCGTCAGCCATCTTGCCGATGCTGCGGCCGAACTCGCTGGCCAGATCCTGGTTCCAGGTGGAAGCGATCATCACAGCGCTGGGGAAGCCTACACTGCCCACGCCGGTGAAGTTGTTGTTGATGGAAGCGGGGCCGTCGCAGTCATAGGTCTGAACCTTGCCGATGCTGGGAACCGCAGCGGTCTGGTAGCCGCCCAGAGCGATCAGGGTGTCCATATCATTGATGGTCAGCTGATCCAGGAAGGTATCCCACTGAGCGTCGTCGTAGTCAACGCCGCGCATGTCAACCAGCTGCAGGCCATTGGAGGCACCGGTGGTGGGCATCACGTCGTCGGCATTGTTGTACTCGTTGGGATCGTAGTTGCCGTTGTTGATGAAGGAAGCCTTCAGCTCATCGCTCATCTCGTAGCTGGCGGGAGCAGCGGTAGCCTCGGCGTAGTTGGCGAAGCCGTCCACACGGGACAGGTAGGTCACGCCGCCGTCAGCGAAGTCGAACTGGTTGGTGGCAACGGTCGCATCGGTGCTGCGGGCATTGCCCTCACCGTAAACGATGGTAGAGGGTACGTTGTAAGTACGGGAATCGATCACAGTGTGAGAATCGCTGTTGATGCTGATGATGTAATCGCCAGCCTCCAGCACATAAGCCTTGTTCACGTCGGCGTCGTAGGAAGCCATATCCTCAGCCTTGAAGGTGATGGTGATGGTCTCGGAAGCGCCGGGCTCCAGCATCTCGGTCTTGTCGAAAGCGATCAGGTTGGCGGTGGATTTCTCAATGCCGCCATTGGTGTAGGGAGGATTGTAGTAAACCTCAACCACATCCTTGCCGGCCACGCTGCCGGTGTTGGTCACGGTTACATCCAGGCTGATGTTGCCCTCACCGTCCACGGTCAGGTCGCTCATGGTCTGGCTGAAGCTGGTGTAGCTCAGGCCGTAGCCGAAGGGATACTGCACGGTGGTGGCGTAGTCGATCACGCCCTCAGCGGCGGCAGTCTCGTAGAAGCGGTAGCCCACGTAGATGCTCTCGTTGTAGTTGATGAAACGAGGAGTGGTGGACTTGATCATGAAGCCAGCGGCGGCGAACTCGTCGGCGTTGGTGTAGCTGAATGCGTGGAAGTTGTTCCAGGTGGGAGTAGCGGTCAGATCGTACACGAAGGTGTCGGCGGTCTTACCGGAGGGGTTCACGGTGCCGGCCAGGATGCTGCCCAGAGCGTTGAAGCCGGACTGACCGGTGCCGGGGCACCACAGCACGCTCTTGATCTGAGCATACTCATCCACGAAGCCCAGCTCCATGGTGTTGGCGCCGTTGTAAACCACGATTACGTTCTCGAAGTTGGAGCAAACCAGATCCAGCATGTCGCGCTCGGTCTTGCTCAGTTCCAGATAGTGCTGGCCCTGCTCAAAGTCGGCATACTCGGTGGAGTTGTTGGTGTAGCTGCCGGCGTAGGAGGTGGTGCCATCCTGCCAGCTGCCGTCGATCACAGCGGCCATATCGGTGGGCAGGTCAGCGCCCTCACCGCCGGAACGGCCGATCACAACCAGAGCGGTGTCGGAGAAGGCCTTGGCGTTGGCCATCATCTCATCGGTGTAGGTGGAAGCCGGAGGCTCGGGCAGAGTCCAGTCCTGAGTGCCCATGGCAATGGTGGGACGGTCTGCACGGTAAGCGGTGTAGAAATCGCTCAGCTCGGTGTTCAGGGTGAAGCCGGCGTTCTCCAGGCCTTCCAGCAGGGTAACGGTGTGGTAGGCGTCGTTCAGAGCGCCGGAACCGGTACCGCCGTAAACGGGATTGGTGGAAGCCCAGCCAAACACGTTCAGGTTGCCGGCGGTCAGGGGCAGGGTGCTGCCCTCGTTCTTCAGCAGAACGATGCCCTCGTCCGCAATGTCCTCAACCAGATCGGTGGCTTCGGCGCTGGTCTCCTCACTGATGGAGCCGCTGCCGGTGGCCAGAGAGATCATGGTGTTCATGGGGCCAAAGCAGATCAGGTTAACAGTAATTACCAGGGCCAGCAGGATGGCCAGACCGGCCTGGCAACGGATCATGTATTTCTTTGCCTTCGGCAATTTCATGCAGGCGATCATGGCAACGATCGCCAGCACCAGAACGACACCAAAGCCAATCAGCTGAGGCTTCATGGAATTGAGAACTTTGATGACGTCTTCAATATTGATAGACAGCATTTCGTTTCCTCCTTAAAAATGTAAATGCTTGCGTACTCGCCTCCGCAAGAGGCTTTTCACTGTGCGCGCAGCCACCTTCCTTTCCGATGCGCCGGTTACGGAACATTCCCTATCTGCCCCGCAGCGGCCCGCCGCACCGCCAGATGTTTTACAAGACAGACCTTGTTTCCGGTCTCCCCCGTTTTTCTGCCTGCATTTTAACACATTTTTATTTCATATTTCATAGCATCTTCACAAATCGCATCTTTTGCGCATGAATGGAAATTCAATTTATTCATTCCGCACAAAACATTCCCGCGAATTTTCAGCAGATTCACCAAGAGCTCTTGGCAAGTTACAAAATCATTTCATTTTTTGTTGCTTCCCACAAAAACAGCCCGCGCATTTCCACTGAACTGTGAAAAATGCGCGGGCTTTCCTGTCATTATTGACTGGTTTGTTCGGTGTCCTCCGCTCCGTTTTTGGGCAGCGGAAACAGCACCTTCATCTCGAACCAGTTGTCTTTTGCTTTCACCGTTACACTGCCGCCGTATTTCGCCGCGGTATAACGGATGCTCTTGATGCCGAAGCCATGGTATGCCTTGTCCTTTTTGGTGGTTACGGGCAGGCCACCCTCAAACTCCAGCGTTCCCTCATAGTAATTTTCGAACCGCAGAAGCAAAAAGCCCTTCTGCACCGCCACCGTCACATGAATCAGCCGCTTGGATTTGTCGGCGATGCGCAGCTCACACTCGATGGCATTGTCCAGCGCATTGCCGAAGATGGTACAGATGTCCATCACGCTCATAAAGCCCAGGCGGGTACCGTCCGCCACACAGGTGAGGGTGATGCCGTGCTTCTGGCAGTAAAGGCTTTTGCTGGTGAGCACGGTGTCCAGCACCGGGTTTCCGGTTTTGTTCTGCGCTTCGTAGGTTTTAATGTCCTCTTCCATCTCATCCAGCCAGGCGGCCCGACGATCCGGATCGCTCTCGGCCCGCAGCGCCGCAATCTGATGCTTCAGATCGTGATACTTGCGGTTGATCACATCGATGCTCTCGCGGGACTGGCGGTACTGGGCATACTGATTCTGCAGCACGTTCTGGATGGAATCCAGCTCGTAGCGCATGTGAAGCTCGCCCCGCTGCACATGATAGGCATACAAAATGGCCAGACCACCCAGATCCACCAGTGTGCGGGTATTGAAGATATCGGTCACAAACCCGCTACTGAAGGGCGTGTTGCTGTACGCATAGCTCAGATTGCTCATAAGGAAAACAGCAAGACCAATCGCAACCGCGCTGCCTGTCTCCCGCAGCGTAACTTTAAAATATCGGTTGGAATCCCTGCGGCGATACTCCAGCAGATAAATAAAACTGAACACCGCAGAGTAGATCACAATCAGGCACAGCACATCCCAGAGCTTGCTGTACCAGCCCAGCCGGAACAGGGTATAAAAATACAGCTGCCACTCCAGCGCCGCAGCAAATTCCGCCAGCAGAAACGCACGCATACAGTGATAACAGGCATCCAGCACCGGCAGGTTGCAGCAGACGCAGAACAATACCAGCATCAAACCGATTGCCGCAATCATACAGGGAATCCACAAAAACAGCGGCGCATCACCGGTGACCAAAAGGAACACACACTGAACCACCAGCATGCCTACGCTTACCCCCGCCAGCTTCCAGCCCCGGATGCGCAGGGGCAGCTGGGCAATATAGACCATACAGGCCAGCCATTCGGCAATGGCGGTATAAAGGCGGGGTATGTCGGGAAACGGCATGTTCACTTGATCACCTCGCCCACATAATTGGCCAGTGCTTCCATGAAATCATTTTTTCGGCCGCGGCTGATCAGCAGCTTCTTGCCGCCCACAATGGCACAGCCGCCCTGTACGCCGTCCACATGCTCCAGATTCACAAGGTAGCCCTTGTTGCAGCGGAAGAAGTTCAGCGATTCCAGCTTTTCCTCCACATCCTTCATGGTACCGCTGGTCACATGGTCACCCTGCTCGGTGTGGAAGATCAGGTTGTGACCCTGGCTCTCCACATAATAGATTTTGTCAATGTCCAGCTTCTGGGCGCCGCCCTTGATAGAGATGGTCATATAACGACGGGCCCGTTTTTTCATCCGCTGGATGGCCCGGCTCAAACGCTGGGAAAAGGCAAAATAGCTCACCGGCTTGAGCACATAGTCCATGGCATCCACCGCGTAGCCCCGAATGGCATACTGCGCCATGTTGGTGATGAAGATGATCACCACCTCCGGATCCACCCGGCGAATCTCCTCGGCGGCGGTCATGCCGTCCATAAATTTCATTTCCACATCCAGAAGAATCAGATCGTACTGGGCCTTGTAGCCTTCCACGATCTCATCCCCATCGGAAAAGATGCTGATTTCAAATTCGTGCCCGCTCTCCTGGGAATAGCGCACCAGAAACTCCCGCAGCTGCTCTGCATAGGCCGCCTCATCCTCCACGATCGCAACGCTGATCATCATCCTTGTGCCGTCCTTTCCATTTTGATTTCCGCAAGTATATTGGGTTCTGCACTTGTTATTTTATTGCTTATTATAATGGAATCCCCCCGGATTTGGCAAGTGTACCCGGCATTGCCCCGTTTCACGGCCCGCCGGAAACAAAAAAGACACGGCAGCCCTGCTTCGGCCCGCCGTGCCTTTTCGTCTGATTTTATCCTTTCTCAGCGCAGAACCACATAGACAATGTAGCCCACATAAACCAGAATACCCACGCCGCCCATGAGCCGGCTCATCCGGCCCTTCAGCCAGCACCACAGGCACATGATCGCGGTGACCACCAGCAGCACCACCGCGTCGGAAAATACTTCGGCAGAGCTTTCAATGGGAGTCAGCGCGCTGGACGCGCCCAGAATGAACAGGATGTTGAAGGTGCTGGAGCCGATGGCGTTGCCCAGGGCCAGGCCGCTTTCGCCCTTGCGGGCGGCCACGATGCTGGTGGCCAGCTCCGGCAGGCTGGTGCCCACCGCCACAATGGTCAAACCGATCAGGGTCTCGCTCAGGCCCAGAGCCGCTGCAATGGCGCTGGCGCTGTCCACCACCAGGTCACCGCCCCAGATGATGGCCACAATGCCCACCACCACAAACAGGATACATTTGGCCACCGAGGGCTTGTCCTCCGCGTCCTCTTCGGTGCGCTCGTTCATGGCTGCACGCACGGTCCAGATCATGTACAGCACCATGCAGGCCAACAGCACAAGGCCCTCCCAACGCTGGAGCACACCGTCCAGCAAAAAGAGCACCAGCAGCGCAGACGCACCCACGCAGACCGGGAAGTCCCGCACGATCAGCTGCCGCTCAATGCCGAAGGCCAGAATCAGCGCACAGCCGCCGGCCACCACCAGCAGGTTGAACAGGTTGGAACCGATTACGTTGCCCAGGCTCAGGCCGTTGCTGCCGGCCAGACCGGCAGTGATGCTTACCGACGCCTCCGGCAGGCTGGTGCCCATGGCCACAATGGTCAGACCGATCACCACCGAGGGTACCCGCAGCAGGCGGGCGATGCCGGAAGAGCCATCCACAAAGGCATCTGCGCCTTTGACCAGCAGGGCAAAGCCCACCAGCAGGATCACAACATTGACTAACATACGCTTTCCTCTTTCACTTTAAATTCTCCACAAAACGGAACAAAACTGTGCCAAAACGACACGAACCGCTTATCATGATACGAGCTCTCTTCCCCTGTTGTCAATCGTATTGCCGCCCTTTGTTTCAAATTGCTACACGCAAGACCGCCGGAAACAGGCGGAAAATCCGTCCGTTTTTCGATGTCCTGCACAGCCGTCAGGCCAGCGCCTTGCAGATCATGGCCCGCACATGTGCCGCGCTTCGATTCAGACCCGCTTCTCCCTCGCAGCTCTGGACCGCACAGACACTGAGCATCGCTGCCTTCATCACATAATGGCAGTATTCGTCGCTGCAGGAGGGCCCGATTCTGCCCTCGCTGCGGCCGGTATCGATCATGCACTGAATCAGCCCAAGCAGACGCTGTTTGCACTGCTCCAGCGGGCGGCGGGCCTGCTGGGGCAGCTCGCTGCTTCCCCGCGGCGCGGTGAGTGCGGCGGCAATCACCCGGTAGCTGCTGCCCCGTTCCAGCAGCATCTTCACCACAAAGGTTTGTGCGTTTTCCAGCTTGCTTTCAAAGGATGTTCCCGCATCCAGCTGCTCCTCAAGCGCACCCAGCTCCCGCTCCATGCACCAGAGCATGGTCGCTGCCAGTATCTCCTCCTTGGAGGAAAAATATTCATACAGCGTTCCCTTGCCCAGACCCGCAGCGGTGGCGATGGCCTGCACCTTCACCTCATACAGCGGCACGCCCTGCTGCGCCAGACTCAAAACGCCCTGAAAGATCTTTTCCTTCGTCTGTTCACTCATCGTCATCCTCCCCAAGGTCTACCTTTTTCAGTTCCTTGCGGAACAGCATATCATACAGCACCGGAACCACAAACAGAGTAAGCAGGGTGGCATAGGCCAGACCGCCAATGGTCACAATGGCCATGGCGCGGCTCATTTCCGCCCCCAGATCCTGCGAGAACACCATGGTGCTCATGGCCAGAATGGTGGTGAGGGCCGTCATCAGAATGGGACGAATGCGCCGACGGCCGGTAAGCACCAGTGCGTCCCGCTTTTCCATGCCGGCCAGCCGCAGCTGGTTGGCGTAGTCCACAAACACGATGCCGTTGTTTACCACCACGCCTGCCAGAATCAAAAAGCCCAGCATCGAGATCACTGAAAGCTGCTGCCCACTGATCCACAGCGCCAGCAGGCCGCCGGTGAAGGCCAGCGGAATGGTGAACATAACAATGAAGGGGCTGAGCAGGCTCTGGAACTGGGCCACCATGATCAGATAGATAAATACCAGCGCCAGTGCGATCATCTTCACCAGATCCACCATGGCGTTCTGGATGGTCTCCACCTCACCGCTGATCTGGATGGTATAGCCCTCCGGGGCCTGATAATCCGCCAGCAGCTGCTCCACCTGGCGGCTGAGCAGGGTGGTGTTGTAGCCCTCTTCGGTCGCCGCGGTCACGGTCATATACCGCTGCTGGTTGTCTCGGCTGATGGAGGAAAGGCTGGCATCGGTCTGCACCGTGGCAAATTCGCCCAGAGTGTGCGTCTCCTCCTCGGTCTCGCCGTTCTCTCCCTGCACCTGTACGGTGAAGGGATAATCCAGCAGATTTTCTCTGGTCAGGGCATCCCGTTCGTCCACAATCACCACATCGTAGTCATCCTGCCCCACGGTGAGGGTGGTGGAAGTGGTCTCGGTGGTGAGCGCAGCGGACAGATCACTGTAAATCTGAGCCACGGTCAGGCCGTACTGCATGGCCTTGTCCTTGTCCACGGTCACCCGGATCTGAGGTGCGCCGTCCTCCTGCCCGTTGCTGATTTCGGTAAAGCCTTCCACCTGGCCCAGCAGGTCCATCATATCCTGACTGATGGCCTGCAGGGTGTCCAGATCACGGCCCTGAATCACGATCTCCATGCCGCTGCCGCCCAGAACCGACATGTCCATGTTGGAGGTGGATACCGCCAGCTCACAGCCGGGCAGCTGCTCCTGCACATCTCTGGCCATCTGGTCCGCCAGAGCCTGGCTGTCCTTCGCGGCCTCCTCGCTGAGCAGCAGGTAGAAGCTCATGCTCTCCACCGTGCTGGAGCTGGAACCGCCCATTCCCAGCATGCTTGCGGTGCTGCCGCCGTCCATGGCGCCCACGGTCTCCACACCGGGAACCTGAAGCATGGTTTCCATGGCCTGATCGGCCATTTCACAGGCATCCTGCCGTTTGGTACCCTGCGGCAGGGTCAGGGTGGCGCTTACCTGATTGCCGCCCATGGTGGCCATGAACTCCATACCCATGCGGGCGGTCTGCCACACTGCCACACCCAGCAGCACAGCTGCCAGGCCAAGCGGCAGCGCCTTGTGACGCAGACAGAACCGCAGCGCACGGGCATAGCCGTTTACCATGCTCTCGAACCAGGGGTGGCGCTTTTCGCTGGCGGTTTTGAGCAGCGTGCTGCTGAGGGCAGGCACCAGCGTAAGGGCCACCAGCAGGCTGGCCACCAGCGAATAGGCGATGGTCAGGCCCATATCGGTAAACAGCTGGCGGGTAATGCCCTCGGTAAACACGATGGGCAGGAACACGCAGATGGTAGTAAGGGTGGAAGCCGCGATGGCGCCCGCCACCTCCCTGGCGCCCCGCACCGCTGCCTTTGCGGCCGGAGTGCCTTCGCTGCGCATGCGATAGATGTTTTCGATCACCACGATGGAGTTATCCACCAGCATACCCACGCCCAGTGCCAGACCGCTGAGAGAGATCATGTTCAGGGTGACGCCAGAGAAATACATAAGCACCACCGCGAACATCAGGCTGATGGGAATACTCAGTGCCACCACCAGTGTGGGCTTGAAGTCCTTCAGGAAGATGGCCAGCACGATGACCGCCAGCACACCGCCCCACGCCAGGTTGGACAGCACGCTGCTCACCGTCATCTGAATGTAATCGCCCTGATCCATCAGCGGGGTGATGCGCAGGCCGGGATATTTCTCCTGCAGCTGTTCAATGGCCCGGTTGGCCTCCTTGGATACCTCGCTGGTGGAGGCGGTGGAGCCCTTCTGGATGGTCAGCACCACTGCACTGTTTCCGTTCACCCGGGCATAGCTCTCGGCGCTGTTGTCGGTCATGGCAATATCCGCCACATCCTTCAGGCGAATGTCGCCCACACCGTCGATGTGCATCAACAGGGCGTTCTCCACACTCTCCTGATCCGAGAAGGCGTCGCCCACCCGCAGGATATAGGAGTCATCCCCTTCCTTAATATAGCCCGCAGGCATGGAGAAGTTCTGCGCCATAACCAGACCGCTTACCATGTCCTTGGTGAGCAGAGTGGAAAGATCCGCCTGCTCCATGGCCTGCTGACGCGCATCCTCAAACTGCTCCTGGGCCTGCTCCATCTGCTCCTCAGCCTGAGTCAGCGACTGCTCCGCTGCCGCCAGCTGAGCCTGACCGCTGCCGAATCCTGCCGCTGCGCTGAGTTTGCCGCTTTCCAGCTGTTTATAGGCCTCCTGCGCCTTTTCCAGCCCTTCCTGGGCGGCCTCCTTCATCATTTTGGCCGCCATCAGCTCGGTTTCCAGATTGGCCAGCTCGGTCTCAATCTGAGGCAGGCGCTCATCCATCTTCTGCTGCAGCTGGGTCTGCTGGGCAGCCAGCGCATCCCGCTGGGCGGCCAGCTCGGCCCGCTGAGTGGTCAGCTGATCCTTCTGGGCAACCATCTGCTCCCTGCCGACCGTCAGATCCTCCAGCGTAGTCATGCCCTGATCCATCAGCGCCTGCACCGCGTCCTTCAATTCCTGCGTGGGCAGCATGGCCATCAGATCGCTCAGCGCGGTATCCTCCGGCAGGCCCATGGCCAGCATCTGGTCAATGCCTGCCACCGCGGCATCAATCCGGGCAATGCCGTCGTCCATCTGAGCAAGGCCCGCATCCATCTGGGCAAGGCCGTCCGCAATCTGCTTCGCGCCGTCCTCATATCCCTTTTTCTCCGTTTCCAGCGCAGTTTTGCTGGCGGTAAGCGCCGCTTCCTGGCTGGCCAGAGCCTGCGCCTGGGCGATGGCGGAATCCAGCTGAGCGCTGCCCTCTGCCAGCTGGTCGGCGGTCTCGGCCTGCTTGTCCTCCAGCGCAGTCTTGCCGCTTTCCAGCTCGGCCCGGCCGTCCTCCACCTTCTTGCGGGCGTCATCCAGCTCCTGCTTGGCATCCGCCAGCTTATCGTCCACGCTGGCCAGCACCCGGGTGTTCACCTCATCGATCTTTTCCTGGCTCAGGGTCACCTGCAGAGTCTGCTCCACCATACCGGTGCCGCTCACACTGGCCACACCATCCAGCCGTTCAAAGCCGGGGATCACGTCCGAATCCACAAACTCGGTAAGATCGTAGATGTCCATGCCTTCCATGTCCACACTGGCGATCATCACCGGCAGCATGTCCGGCGAAAGCTGCATCAGCATGGGGTTCTGCGCCGTATCCGGCAAAGCGCCCTTGATCTGATCCAGCGCAGTGGACAGAGCCACCATGGCGCTGTCCATATTGGTGTCCTGCTCAAATTCCAGAGCCACCATGCTCACATTCTCGCTGGAAGTGCTGGTCACGTTTTTCACACCGCTCACAGTACCCAGCCCCGCCTCCAGCGGCGCAGTCACCGCCGCCTCCACACGCTCCGGGCTGGCGCCCGGGTAGCTGGTAACCACCATCACATAGGGCAGTTCCATGGCGGGCAGAAGATCCGTGGTCATGCTGGTGAAGCTAATCACGCCCAGCACAATCACCATGATCACCGCCACCACCACGGTGAACGGCTTTTTCACGCAATATTTGGACATAGCTGCATTCTCCTTGGGAATTGTGTAAAATGAAGATGCCGTGTAAAAATACACAGCGCCCGAAATCCGACCGACCGGTCGGTCGGTTTACCTGTACAGTATACACCCGCCATGTGCCCTGTACAAGACGGCAGCAAAAAATTTTTTGCCCGGCGCTGCTGCGCCGGTTCGATGGCACTCACTGCATAAACTTGCTTTTGCATGCAGCAGACGCGCCGTTTTCCTGAGATATTTGCACAAATTTTATCCGTAGCGGCAGCGCAATTCATACGAATCACCGTTTTGTTTGTAACCCCTTGATTTTTGTGGGGAAATATCAGACAATATCCATGTTGAAGTGTGTGCGCGGCCTGCGGACGGGCCGCACGGGAACTGTGATGAGGTGTTGTGTTTATGATGATCTCCACCAAAGGGCGCTATGCTCTGCGCGTTATGATGGATCTGGCGCAAAACCCGCCGGAAGAATACGTTGCTCTGGGCGGCGTGGCCGAACGGCAGGGCATCTCGATGAAGTATCTGGAAGCCATTGTAGCGCTGTTGAACAAGGCCGGTTTTCTGGAAAGCCGGCGCGGCAAGGCCGGCGGCTACCGGCTGGCCAATGCTCCCTCGGAATACACTGTGGGCGAGATTCTGAAGGCCGCAGAGGGCGGGCTTGCCCCGGTGAACTGCCGGGAATGCTCCGATGGCGACTGCCCCCGGGCCAACCAGTGTGCCACCCTGCCCCTGTGGCAGCGGCTGGATCACCTGGTGGAAAACTTTCTGCAAAGCGTGACCCTTCAGGATATGCTGGACGGCACGCTGCCCCCTGTTTGAACCTCTGCGGAGCACCTGCACAGCCTTTTCCGGCTGTGCAATTTTTTTATTTTTCATTTTCCTATTGACTTTCTGGGTTTTGCGTGTTATTATCCTATTGCAACGATGGGAATTAACTTCCCACCCTGCCACAGCGTTTCCTGCCGGGCATCCGGCAGTTTGATTCAGGAGGAATACAAATGGGCTATATCTATGCCGATAATGCGGCCACTACGAAGATGAGCCGCCATGCCGCCGAGGTCATGCTCGGCGTGATCGAAAACAATTACGCAAACCCCTCCAGCCTGCACACTCCCGGCCAGCTGGCCGCGGTGCAGCTGACCGAAAGCCGCCAGACCATCGCAAAGATTCTGAACTGCGAGCCCCGGGAGATCATCTTCACCGGCGGCGGCAGCGAGGCCGACAATCAGGCCCTGCTCTCCGCAGCAGCCATTGGCCAGCGCAAGGGCAAAAAGCATATCATCTCCACCAAATTTGAGCATCACGCGGTGCTGCACACCTTGAAGAAACTGGAAAAACAGGGCTTTGAGGTGACCTATCTGGACGTTTACGAAAACGGCATCGTCCGCCCCGAGGATGTAAAGGCCGCCATTCGACCGGACACGGTTCTGGTAAGTGTGATGTACGCCAACAACGAGATCGGCACCATCCAGCCCATCCGGTCCATCGGCGCCATCTGCCGGGAGCAGGGCGTACTCTTCCACACCGACGCGGTGCAGGCGGTTGGTCATCTGCCCATTGACGTGCAGGCGGACAACATCGACATGCTCAGCCTCTCCGCCCACAAGTTCCACGGCCCCAAGGGCGTGGGCGCTCTGTATGCCCGCAAGGGTGTGGCGCTGACCAGCCTGATCGAGGGCGGCGCACAGGAGCGGGGCAAGCGGGCCGGCACCGAGGATCTGCCCGCCATCGCCGGCATGGCCGCCGCCTTGCAGGATGCGGTGCGGGAAATGGATGCCAACACCGCGAAGGTCTCCGCCCTGCGGGATCAGCTGATCAAAGGGCTTTCCGCCATTCCCCACTCCACCCTCACCGGCGACCGGGAGCACCGGCTGCCCGGCTGCGCCAGCTTCTGCTTTGAGGGCATTGAAGGCGAATCGCTGCTGCTTCTGCTGGATCAGAAGGGTGTGGGTGCTTCCTCCGGTTCCGCCTGCACCTCCGGTTCGCTGGATCCCAGCCATGTACTGCTGGCCATTGGTCTGCCCCACGAGGTGGCCCATGGCTCGCTGCGCCTGACCCTGAGCCATGAAAACACCCCCGAGGAGATGGAGCACATCATTCAGGCCGTAACCGATGTGGTGGCCTACCTGCGCTCGATCTCCCCCGTTTGGAACGATCTTCAGAAAGGAATCAAGAACTATGTTATACAGTGATAAGGTCATGGACCATTTTCTCAATCCCCGCAATCTGGGCACCATCGACGACGCCGACGGCGTGGGCGAGGTGGGCAACGCCAAATGTGGCGACATCATGAAGATCTACCTGAAGATCGACAACGACATCATCACCGACGTGAAATTCAACACCTTCGGCTGCGGCAGCGCCATTGCTTCCAGCAGCATGGCCACCGAGATGATCAAGGGCAAGCCGGTGGACGAGGCGCTGAAGCTGACCAACAAGGCAGTCACCGAGGCGCTGGATGGCCTGCCCCCGCACAAGATCCACTGTTCGGTGCTGGCCGAGGAAGCAGTGCAGGCGGCTATTGCCGACTACCGCACCCGCAACGGCCTGCCCACCGACGACATCCCCTCCTGCAACGGCTGCTGCGGCGGCTGTCACAGCCATGATCACGGTAATGGCCACAACGAGGAGTAAGGCATTCTCTTTTTCGATTTTTCCTCTTATTTCATAACATCCTCCAATCTGCATTTTGCAACAAAGGACCGGCCGCCCCCTTAACGAGGCGAGCCGGTCCTTTGTGTTGTATCCTGAAAATTCTTTGCTGCTCTGGTGCAGCGCCGCACCATTCCCGGCAGACTCCTCCGGCAGTGTATCGCTCCACCACCTGAACTTATGCAGGATTGTTTTCGTTTTCCCTTTTCTTCTTCCATTCCCGCAGCCAGTCATCCGCCTGCTGCCGGGAACGAAAGACAATACAGTCCGCCTGTTGCCGGAAAGAATCCAGCAGCTCATACACCCGGGGCAGCTGAATCTTGGGAAAGTCCTCAATCCATTGGCGGAACTCCGGATCAAATTCGGTTTCGATCCAGGGCATATCCTCCCGGGCCGTACCGATGCGGGCCGCCGCCCCTTCCAGACATAGCTCCAGCGGATAATCCAGCAGGAACACCGTATCGCACCGTTCCAGCCGCATTTCCATGGTGCGCAGGTAATTGCCGTCGATGATCCAGCGGGGCTGCTTTAAAATATTCGCCAGTGCCGCATCAAATTTCTCTTCCGACAGGGTGCTTTTGTCCGGCCGGTGCCAGATCTGATCCAGATAGAAAAGCGGCAGGTCGGTCGCCTGATGCAGCGCCCGGGCAAAGGTGCTCTTGCCCGCGCCGGGGCAGCCGATCACGATCACACGTTCCATAGCCGATCACCCGTTTAAAAGATCCTGCAGCTCGTTCACCAGACGGCACAGATGAAAGCCGTCGCATACCGCGTGGTGCACCTGCACCGCCAGCGGCAGCAGTACCCGGCCGTTTTCCTCATAAAAGCGCCCCATGGTGAAGATGGGCGGCAGGTAGTCGTAGCCATTTTGCAGGTTCAGATTAAACCCCTCAAAGCTGGCCCAGGGAATCATGGACACCGGAAAGGTGTTGGCCGGGGTATCCGGCCGGGCCATCATGCCCGGGTTGTTTCCATACGTCGCCATATCCCGCTCGTACGCGGCGCAGAAGGCATCAAAATCCGGGGTATAGGCCGTCCACAAATTGGAAAAGGTTTCGGTATCCTTATGGAAGATGGTGTAACAGGGGTGAACCACATCGTAATAGCCCGGCTCCCCTGCCTCGTCCAGCGCCATGCGGAATTCCTGATGACGGTTCACCACCGTGGACAGATAATACAGCATGGCCGGATAGAGTTTCTGCCCGCTTTGCCGCAGCCGGGTGATGTCCAGCTTGAACACCCCGCTGTAAGTACAGGGCACCTGACTGAAATAGTGGTTGAAATATTCCTCCCGCGGCCATGCGTTGCGGTCAATTTTTGTAAACGTCATTGCCTGTTTCCTCAGCGCCCTCCTTATATATCGAATAGAGACATTATAAAAGAAACGAAGCTTTTCGTCAACCAAAGTCACTGCCCCGTTCTTGACAAAGTGAACTTCACATCATATAATTAACACCGTTAACTACATGAGAAAGGGGAATTCCATGGAACTCGAATGGACCGATATGGCCCGCCGCCAGCAGCAGCTGCAAAAAATCATGCGTGCCCTGCTGCCGCCGCGCCGTTCTGTGCTGACCACCAGCGAATGTGAGCTTCTGGCCCTGCTGTATCTGCGGCCTGAGCAAAATACCCCGGTGATGCTCAGCCAGGGCAGCGGCATGAAAAAGGAAGCGGTGAGCCGCTGCCTGAAAAGCCTTTCGGAGAAGGAGTGCATCCGCAAGGAGCGCCAGCCGGAAGACGAGCGCAGCTACCGGCTGTATCTGACCGACAAGGGCCTTGCCGAACTGAAGCAGAGCTACGAGAGCATTTTGCAGCCCTTTTATGATCTGTGGCGCAGCGCCGGGCCGGATTTCGAGGCGTTTCTGGAATACACCGGCCGGCTGGCGGCCCACATTGAGGAAGGGGAAGAAAAGAACGTTGACCATGAAGTTTTATGACGCTTTGCAGCTGGACCCGGCAATCCTGAAACGAAAAATCGCCGCCTGCACCACCCGGCGGGAAAAAGCCTGGTACTGGACGGCGATGGCCGTGCGCTCGGTGCTGATCGTGGCCTTTGCCATCGTGTTCATCAGCCTGTTGTCCGGCCTGTTCGGCTCCGACAACACTCCCATGGCGGTGGCGCTGTTCTGCATCATGCTGGGCATCCGATTTGTGAATTTTGAATACTGCATCGGTGACTCGCTGATCACGCTGGCACTGGCGCTGGCCATTCTGGTGGTGGTGCCCAGTGCGGCGGCGGTGGTTCCCGCGCCATTGCTGATCCCGATGCACGCCGTGGCCTTTTTCGTCCTGCTTTATATGACCACTCAGCGGCCGGAGCTGGGCAACGGCGGGCTGTACAGCTTTGCCTATGTGTATCTGACCGGCAATCCGGTGGTGGGCGAGGCGCTGGCCCGTCGGGCGCTTCTGGCGCTGGTTGGCTATCTGATCTGTGGTGCCATCCTGTTCGGCAAGCACCGGCATCAGCACAAAACCGTGCGGTTCCACCATGTGGTGCGCCGGTTCGATCTGGCCAACATCGTGCATCTGTGGCAGCTGCGCATGGCCCTTGGCGTGGCGCTGGTGCTCACCGCCGGGCAGGTGTTCGGGGTGGAGCGGTTCATGTGGATGGGCTTTGCCTGTGCTTCGCTGCTGTCGGAATATCCCTATTCCGGCAACGGAGCCCCCCGTTTCTTCCAGCGCATCGTGGGGGCGGTGGCCGGCTCGCTGGCCTTTTTCCTGATTTACTCCATTACACCCGCCGGGCTCCATTCTCTGCTGGGCGGGCTGTGTCTGGGCTTCTGCACCGATTACCGGTACAAAACGGCCATGAACTGCTTTGGCGCCCTGATGCTGGGCGCCGGAATCTATGGCATTCAGGGCGCGGTGGTGCTGCGCATTGTGGATACCGTGCTGGGTGTCGCCTTCGGGCTGGTGTTTGCCGCTCTGTTCCACTGGTTGGTAGCAGTGCGCTTTCTGCCCCGCACAGAGAATTCGGAAGGCTGAATCGTTTAAAAAACAGACCGCACATTGTTTTGTGCGGTCTGTTCAGCTTGTAGAAAAACCTGCGGTGACAATCAAGCCAGAGCAGGTTTTTTGCATGAAAAGTAAAAGAACAGAGAAAAAGGAAGAAGATTTCCTCTCCATCTTGTTGGTTTGCGGAGATCCG